>JBBILH010000043.1:0-25260 GCA_037445005.1 Nitrospira sp. | reverse complement strand
CGACCCGGCTTGGGGGTTGACAGTCTTGCGGAACTTAAGTATCTTTTCGCCTCTCGCCCGGCCGTCTCGAACGGGCATGCATTCGAACAGATGGAACAGCATCTTTATTCTTTAACATTGAGGTCGCGCACTAGCTCATAACGTTCTACTGTCGGTAGTCTCACTCACCACATCAAGGAGGCCGGTCCATGTTTTCCCACAAGCCACGGGTTTGTGTTCCTACCCGCATGCTCAGCATGTCGGCAGCGGTGCTGTTAATCGGCGCCCCGCTCGCATTTGCTGAGACTTCGTCGTCCCATGTGGCGATGAACCACCAACTCCCTGCTTGGGCTGAGCAGCTCAAGGGGCAGACGATCGTCGAAGACACGATGTCCGGGAAGGGCGAGCGGTCGGCGATGGTCGAGCAGCAACACCAGCGCGTCATGGAGCACATGAACCATGACCCGCAGGTGCAGGGCGTGAACACGGGAATGTTCAACACCCAGTCCATGATGCATCAATACGGGGCGGGCAATCAGGACATGCTGCTCGTGTCCGATCCTCGCGTCGAACCGGTGGCCATGACGGGCGGAGGCAAGTGCCCCGCGACGGCGCCGGTCAAGCAGTACAACGTGTCCGCGATCAACGTCGAGATTACGCTCAACCAGTGGCTCGACTTTTATCCCGGTTACATGTACGTGCTGGACGAGAACCTCGACAAGGTCCGCGCGGAAGAAGCCAAGAACAAGGAAGGCCGTGAGAAAGAAGGATGGGATCCGGGCGCCGTCATTCCGGGCGTGCAGGCCCAGTGGATTCAGCCGTTGACCATCCGTGGCAACCAGGGCGATTGCGTCAAGATCAAACTGACGAACAAGCTCGAGGGCGGCGAAGAAGTCAGCCTTCACATTCACGGCTCGGCGCAGGTGATCAGCGCCACAGGTGCTGCGGCCACGACGACGAATCCGGATTCTATCGCGACAAAGGACAAGGCGGTCGAGATGGAGTGGTACATCCATCCGAACACCCAGGAAGGTGTCCGCCAGTTCCATACTTACAGCAACGACCGAGAGCTGACCGTCATGGGCATGTTCGGGTCCTTCGTGGTCGAGCCCCGCGGCTCCTCCTATTGGGAGCCGCTCGGCAGCGGCGAAGCCACTCCTGCCAGCAGCGGTTGGCAGGTCATGATCAAGAACGGCACGGGACCGGACTTCCGTGAGTTCGTCCTCTTCTATCATGAAGTCGGCGATGAAGCGTTCCGCCCGTTGAACAAGAAGGGCGACTTCCTCCCGCAGCGGGATCCCTTGACGGACGCGTATCGTCCGGGCGGCCGCGCGATCAACTATCGCAGCGAGCCGTTCGGCATCAACAACATGCACGTGCAGCACGAGTACTTCGGGTTTGAAGACGAATCGATGGGCTACAGCTCCTATACGTTCGGCGATCCGTCTCCCACCATCCCCCGTTCCTATCTCGGCGACCCGGCGAAATTCCGTCTGGTCCACGGCGGGTCCGAGGTGTTCCACAGCCACCATCCGCACGGCGGTTCGATTCGGTGGCCGCGCAGCCCGCGGGCGATCGATGACATGAACCTCTGGGCCACCAGCACCAACGGCCCCGTCAAGTATCCGGTGATCCGCGCCAAGACCGATCGCGTCGACGTGGAAGTCATCGGTCCGTCTGAAGCGTTGGACCTGGAAACGGAGTGCGGTTCCGGCCTCTGCCAACAGTTGGCCGGCGATTTCCTCTTCCACTGCCACGTGGCACACCACTATGTGGCGGGCATGTGGGGTTATTGGCGCGTGTACAATACGTTGCAGCAGGGCGACATGCGGAATGACGTGATGCCGGACCTGCGCGAGCTTCCGGATCGCAAGGGCCGCATCAAGACTCCGGTGTCTTCCGACAAGCTGATCGGCCAGACAGTCGATTGGTTCGGCAAGCAGTTCAAGATCGTCGACAAGGGCAAGAGCGATTGGAAGAGCAATCCGGCCACGATCAACATCAAGGACTGGGTTGAAATGCAGCTCCCGACTATGGGCAAGCCGGGCCATAAGGACGACGAAAAGGGACAGACGTTGGCCTACGATGCGACCGTGTTGGACTGGACTTGGAACGGCAACATGGCGATGAGCGAGCGGGAAAACACGATCGACAATCCCAAGTACAAGTCGACTCATCCGGGCAAACGGCATCCGATCACGTTTGAACCGTTGACGGGCCGGGTCGCCTGGCCGCACCTGACGCCGCATTTCGGTCGGCGCGTGATGTTCTCGCCGAACCACGTCGGGGCGCCTTGGCTGGAACCGATCCGCCGGAACGCCGACGGGTCCGAGAGCGTCGATCAAGCGAAGCCGGGCGAGCAGGGCAACTGGAGCCTCTGTCCGGAAAACGCCGGACGAAAGAACTATAACGTCCACTTCATCAAGCTTCCGATCAAGATTGCGAAGGCGCAGGGCAAGGAGCCGCCGGTGATCGATCCGAACGGGTTGATCTTCGTGCTCCATGAAGAAGAGGCGGCGATCCGCGCCAACGACGATCTCAAGTATCCGTTGGTGGTCCGCGGCAACATCTACGATTGCGTGGACTGGACGTTGACCAGCGAGTGGGACGACGATGATTACACGAATTTCCAGTCGTCGAAGATCAACACCCACTGGCACTTCCTGCAGTTCGACAATCAGGCGTCGGACGGCGTGATCTCCGGCTTCTCCTACGAGCAGTCGGTCCGTCCGTTCACGATGCTGGAGAAGAAGAACAAGAAGGGCCTCCCGGCCCCGATGAACACCACGCTGACGGCGGCAGCCAAGAAGGGTGCTACCAGCTTGTCGGTGAAGAACGCCAAGCAATATCACGTCGGCACCTTGATTCTCGTCGGCGCCGACAATGTAAAGGGCAATGAAATTTCCCGCATCAAGGCGATCAACGGCAATCAGATCACCTTGGCGCAGGGCCTGAAGAACGATCACCCGGCGAACGACATCGTGACGGTCGAGTTCGTCCGGCAGCGGTTCTGGGTCGATGCGGACGTCGGGACGGTCTTCTGGCACGACCACGCCTTCGGCGCGACCACCTGGCCGCACGGCGGGTTCGGGACCTTCATCGCCGAGCCGGTGGGGTCGACTTATCACGATCCGAAAACCGGCAAGCTCGTCTGGAGCGGCCCGATCGCGGACATCCATACGAACGAACCGGTGGGCCACGGCGTCAACAACAGTTTCCGTGAATTGATGGTGCAGGTGCATGACACCGTGCCCCACACCGTCAACATTGTGACGGCAGGCAATCCTCCCGGACAACCGGTGGAAGTCGCGCTTGAGGCGGGCAAGACCGTCTCTTTCATGATGCCGGAAAAGATTTACATGACGCCGATGCCGTTCCTGAACGGCGGCACCCATACGACAGGCAGCGGCCTGAACTTCCGGGCGGGTCCAATCGCCCAGCGGTTGGCGACCAATCCGGACGTCTCACAGGCGTTCAATAGCCAGGTTCACGGAGACCCGTATACACCGACCTTGCGCGCGTACACGGGGGACACGATGGTCTTCCGTCTCCTCCACACCCTCATGAACGAGTCGATGGTCTGGACTATCTCAGGCCATACCTTCTTGTCCGAGCGGTACGCGGGGGACGCCAACCGCAAGAACTCGATCCACATCGGGATTGCGGAGCGGTACGACCTTGTGGTGCCGGAAGCGGGCGGACCTCGCCATTTGGCGGGTGATTACATCCACTTCAACGGCCGGTCTTCCAAGTTCTCGGAAGGCGGTTGGGGGATCGTGCGCGTATTGGATAAGGAACAGCCGGACCTGAAGAAGCTTCCCGGTGGGTTCTCCAACAAAGCGGAGATCAAACAGGCGTTACCGGTCTGTCCGTCCGACGCTCCGGTGAAGACCTTCAACGTCGCGGCCATGGATTTCCCGTCCATGAAGTTCAATACGAAGGCGCCTGAGGCCATCGAGGTGGACTTCGAGCGAAAGATTCTTCTGACCAACCCGGATGCGAAGATCTATGTCTTGGAAGAAGACACCGCCAAGGTGGCGGGCGGCGCCCAGCCGATGCCGCTCACGCTCCGCGTGAACGTCGGTGACTGCGTCAAGATCAACCTGAAGAACAAGATGAAGGCGAGCAAGGCCTCCTTCTCGGCCATCGGCTTGGCCTTCGATCCGAAAGATTCGCAAGGCGCGAACATCGGCAACAATCCCGGCGATCAAACGATCGCGCCGGGCGGTGAGCGCAGCTACACGTATTATGCCGATCCGTTCAACGGCGAGACGACCTCGTTGGTGTGGGACTGGGGCAACGTCATGACCAATCCGCGCAACGGCCTGTTCGGCGCGATCGTGGTCGGTCCGAAGGGCGCGAAGTACCGCGACCCGAAGACCGGCGCCGATCTGACGAACAAGAACGCCTGGGCGGCTGACGTGATCATCGATCACAGCTTGCCCGGCATGGAAAACCGGCCGAACTACCGCGACGTGGCGTTGTTCTTCCAGGACGAAGACAACATCATCGGCACGAGTTTCATGCCCTACGTGCAGAACGTAGCGGGCTTGACCGGCGTGAACTACCGGTCGGAGCCGTACAAGTATCGCGAAGAGCAGGGCTGCTCGCTTGGCAAGGTGTTTCAGCCGTGCAAGGCGGACAAGCCGGAAGATCCCGCCACCCCGATCATCGAAGCGCATGCGGGCGATCCGGTGCGTGTTCACGTGTTGGGAGTGAGCAACGAGCAGAACGGGATGTTCAGCGTCGAAAAGCACGAATGGCCGATCGAGCCGTTCATGCGCGGCGCGGACCAGATCAGCGTCGTCGAATTCTCCGGTTCGGAGACGATCGATGTGTTCATTCCGTCGGCAGGCGGACCCTATCGTTCGCCCGGCGACTACGTGTACAGCAACCAGCGATTGCCCTACTCGCAGTCCGGTCAATGGGGCTACCTCCGTGTGTTGCCCTCAGGCGACCAGCGGTTGTTGCCGTTGCACGGTGCCGCTGCGGGGATGAAGGCCGCGTCGCTGGAAGACGCGGCGCGCGCGATTCCCGTCGCGGCCAAGTAAAGAAGAGCGTGAAAGTTTGAAGGTGCGAGTCACTTTCTAACTTGTAACGTGTTTCCAGAGAGAAGGGGGAGGCCGAAAGGCCTCCCCCTTTTGCTTTTCGACGGTCCTCTGATACGATGGCCGGGAGACGAGTGCGAAAGATCAGGACCATGGAGAACATGATGAAGATATCGGGACCTGCGTTAGCCCTGTCGGCGCTGTTCTTGATGCAGTCGGTGATTGCCGCACCCGGTCGAGCCTATGACGTGATCGATATCGAACATGGCGGGACGATCGAGGGGACCGTCAAGCTCGATGGGCGGGTTCCGGAGCCGAAAGGGTTCAACCTCATCACCTTTCCCGATCCGCAATACTGCGGACGTATCTCAAACGGGCGAGGCTGGCGCTTGCTGTACGATTTTGTCGTCAACGAGCAAGGCGGCTTAAAGGACGCGATCGTGCTGCTCGAAGGGGTCGAGGCCGGGAAACCCTTCGAAACGTCTGTGCCTTTGATCGAAGCGCGGGATTGCCTGTTTCAGCCGTTCATGACGATCGTACGCAACGGCCATGCCGTTGAGGTTGTGAACATGGACCCGGTCATGCACGACATCCAGGGATACGAGACCTCGCTGGAAGCGGGGGCCCGCACGCTGTTCAATACGCCGCTGGTCATGAATCATCAGCATCACCGAGGGAATCTGCACGCCGCACACAACCACGCGCCGGGAAAATCCCTCGTGGGACCGGTGTATCTGAACAAAGGCCGGCGGACGTTCTACATGCAGTGCGGGTTCCATGCCTATATGGAAAGCTGGGCGATGGCGGTCAACAACCCGTACTATTCGCTGACGGACGCCGACGGGCGATTCTCAATCGACAACATTCCTCCCGGCACCTACCAGTTGGTCGTTTGGCATCCGCAGACCGGCAACGGCTCGGCCAGGATGGTCACGGTGAAGCCGGATGGGAAACTCGTCGAGCAGCTGTCATTGCCGGCGCCGAAGGGCCCCCGGACGGCTTACAAGGTCATGGACAACCCCCGATTCGGTCTCGAAAGTCTGGGCTATTCGATCGAGATCAATCCGCTCGTCGAGCATCAGCATTAGTCCCCCATGCGCGCGACTGTGGCCAGGCGGGGAGGGCGGATGCTGATCCTCCTCGCAGCCGTTTCAGCTGCCGTAGTTCCTCCGATCCACGCCGCCGACGAGTCTGCTCTCGCCAAAGACTTCTCCGCGACGCTCGTCAAACGGGTAAACGGGAAAAAGTATCAGGCGCAGGTCTTCTCAAAAGGCGATCGCCTGCGTCTGGAATACAAGTACGCGATTCGAACGGAACACGGTTACGCCGCCATCGAAATCATCCGGCTCGACCAAGCGGAGACTTGGTACGTGTTGGCCCAACAGAGGGAACTGCTCGTGGCGCCCATCGATCCGGACGATGTGCTGCCGATGCAGGCGGCGCTTCCCGGCGAACGGGAGCGGACGAGCATCGGTGAGGCTGTGGCGGCGGGTCGGCCGGCTGAGTTATTTGAAGTGTCGACCGATCGCAACGGACGGGCGGAGCGCTACTACGAGTGGGTGGACAAAGAGACCGGAATCGTGCTCAAACTGGTCAGCCGCGATCGGGATTGGTCGTTCGAGTATGAGCGCATCCGGCTTTCGTCGCAGCCGGCTTACTACTTCGACGCGCCGCCCGGGTACAAGAAGCGAACCTCCACGCTCGGACCACGGCGACAAGGATGATGCGAGCCATGCGCGATCGGATGCTCAGGTGGGCGATGGGATCGGGGTTGGGGCTCTGTCTGATGGCGACCGCCGAAACCGCGGGCGCCTCGGTCCCGAACGACGTCCAGGCGCTCTACGACAAGAAAGAATATCAAAAAACCGTCGATGAAATCGGCAAGCTCGAGAAAGAGGCCTCCGCGGTGCCCGACGTGCGCCGCCTCAAGGTGCGGGCGCTCCTCAGGCTTGGAAAGCCGAAAGACGCTTTGGAGGAGTACGACAAGCTGGAGTCGGCACTGAAGCAGGACGACACGCCGTTACTGCGTGAGGTGGCCCTCGGGTTCATCGTCGTCATGATGAAGGACATGCGCGAGCAAATGCGCGGGGCGGCTTACACGGCGCTGAAAGAATTTGATTCAGACGAGGCGGTTCCTTTCTTTGAAGACGGGCTGACCGACGGATCGGGGCCGGTTCGCATGTTGGCGGTCGAAGGATTGGGCCGTTCGGAGGCGGGACGTCGATCAAAAAAGCTCAGGTCGGCGATCAACGACCAGGCCGGACTCGTCAAGGCGCGTGTCGTGAAGGTCTTGGGAAAATCCGGCGATCCGGCCGTCATTCCGCTGATCGAAAATGCGGCAAAGGATGAGTTGCAGAACGTCCGGATCGCCGCCTACGGAGCTTTGATCAGATTGGGGCGGAAAGAATTCTGGGAGCAACTTCGAAAGGCGGCAGAGGCTGCGAATCCGGAAGATCGCTCGGAGGCACTGCGCACGATTGCCGAGTTGAAAGACCAGCGTGCGATACCGCTCATGATGGAACAGATATCGTACAAACAGCCGTCCGTTCGGGCCTCGGCCGCAAGAGGATTGGGCCATTTGGGCCAAAAGGACTCACGACCGTCGATTGAGAAACTGCTGAAAGATCCCGTCCCGGCCGTGCGAGAATCCGCCGCCGTGGCGCTGGCTGATCTTGGAGCCAAGGAGTCCGTGCAGGTCTTGTCTCAGGGGTTGAATGATCCGGTGCCGACGGTGCGAGCCGCGACGGTCGCGGCGTTGCTTCAGTTGGACCAACCCTACGAGGCGGTGGCTTCCATCGTCAGGGGGTTGGCTCAGCAAAGCGATCCGGCAGCGAGGGCCTCGGCGGCGTTTTCCCTGGGGAAGGCGACCAAAGCGAACCGTCAGGGCGCCATAGCGATGCTGGAAACGCTGACCCTGGACCCGCTCCCCGGCCCCAAGATCGTAGCCATCCGCTCCCTGGGCCATATCGGAGACCGCGACCTGTTACCGCTTTTCAAGGCTTCTCTGCACGACGAAAATGACGCGGTCCGCTCCACTGCGGCCGGAGCCATGCTTCACCTCTGGACGTCGAAATCGTAGGTGTACCAAGCCCCTTGACCCTCTTGTTTAGCGTTGACTTAGCCGGTATGATTTTGTATACATACTCGGTCCCAGACCAGCCTCGCCAAAGAGTCGTCGATCGAGTACACCAGAGGAGAAGCAGTTTCCCTCTTCTTCTCTACAGGCCGGTGGAATGATGCGGAAGGGAACAGCGAGCTCGGAATCAGGGCGGATCGTTAATCACAAGGAGGCAGTCCCATGAAGAGTGCGTTATCAGTCGTATTGGGTGTGGCAGCCGTCGCCTTCGTCGCGGCGCCTCTCACCTCGTTTGCAGGGGGCACGATTGCAGGTAAGGTGACCTTCGCAGGTAAATCGGAAAAGAAGGAATTTTCCTTCGCGAAGTTCCCGAACCCGAAGTTCTGCCCCAAGAACCCCAACAAGGCATTGATGGATGGTGACAAGCGCTTCATGCCGACCATCGAAGTCAGCAAGGACGGCGGGTTAAAGAATGCGGTTGTGGCGGTTGTGGACATTGAGGACAAGGCGTTCATAGACGGATATAAGGGCACCGAAGTGACCGCCGCGTTTTGCGAGTTCTTGCCGTTCGCCGGCGTGGTCGTGAACACGAAGAATTTCCACGTCGAAAACACCGATGCCGATCCGGACGACCCCAAGTCCGTGGCCGGTGTGCTGCACAATCCACACAGCTTCACCGTGAAGGGCTCAACTTCTGCGACCGGTTTCAACATCGGTCTCGCCAAGAAGGGCGACAAGCTCGATAAGCCCGTGACCTTCCGCGGCGGCGCCGAGAAGGAAGGCTACTATCGGTTGCAGTGTGACCAGCATGAATTCATGCAGTCATTCTTCTTGCCGGTCACGAATGCGCACTTTGCCGTGGCAAAGGAAGACGGCTCGTTCGAAATCAAGGATGTTCCTCCGGGCAAGCATAAGGTCGTGGCCTGGCATCCGTTCGCGGGTAAGGGTAAGAGAACGGAGTTTGAGGTTGAAGTTGCCGATGGCGGTACTGCTAATCTCAAGGCTGAGATTAAGTAATTAAGCCAGAGGACTCTAACTGGTTTCGGGTCGATGAAGGGCAGCGGGGCGATCCGCTGCCCTTTGTGTTTTTTGGTCCAAAGATCCGCGTCGATCCCTGCCTTGCGTTTCCATTTTCAATCTAGGTAAGATGGCGACTTTCAAGGCCATTTCATGGTTGGAGGGATGGGTGTGTCGCGAGAACTCTCGTTGGCTGAGATCTTCCAGTTAGGGTATTACTGGGAGACGAAAATCCTCCTTACGGCCGTGCGGCTTGACGTCTTTTCCGCTCTCGCCGGGAAGCCGAAACCATCAAGAGAGATTGCCGCCAGACTCAATGTCCATGAGCCGACATTTGGCTTGCTGCTCAATGCCCTTGTGGCGATGAGACTGCTGGCGAAGGAAGGGGAGTGCTACCGCAATTCGGCCACGGCGGAGAAACACCTGGTTCGCCATGCCCCTCAGTACATCGGGCATCTACTGCTGCTCCACGACGCCGAGTGGAACAATTGGGGGAAGCTGGAGGATACGATCCGTTTCGGTAAGCGCTTGGTCGACCGCCATGTATTTGAAACAGACCCGGAGCTCGGCGCCAATGTCCTGGCTGTGCTGCATCGAATCGGTCAGCAGAGCGGGCCGGATTTCGCCAAACGAGTCCAGTTGAGCGGGACGGTGCGCATGCTCGACTTAGGGGGAGGGGCCGGGACCAATGCCATCGCCTTTTGCCGGGTCTATCCGGAGCTGACTGCGACCGTGTTTGATCTTCCGGCTACGCTTCGACTCACGGAGAAGACCGTTAAGGATGCCGGGCTCGAATCGCGCATTACATTGCTTGCCGGTGATTTCAATCGCGACTCGCTCGGAGGACCCTACGATTTCGTCTTGATGTCGGACATTTTGCATTATCAAACCTATGAGACTAACGAAGCGTTGGTGCGGAAGGCGTTTGCTCATTTGGCCCCAGGCGGGCGCCTGCTCATCAAGGATCGATTCCTGGACGAATCGGGTACCGGGCCGGCCTGGACGACGGCATTCGCGGTGCACATCCTCGTCAATACACAGGAGGGGGGCTGTTACAAGCCCTCCGAGGCGATCCAATGGATGAACCGCGCCGGGTTTGCCACCGCGACCGAGATAGAAAAGACGGCGGTGGTGCAGGGCGTGAAAAGTCGTGAAGCGTGAAGCGTGAAGCGTGGAGAGGTTTGCGCGTTGCGTCTCACGAGAGCTGATTGGCGGAAAAAGTAATGGATTGGCTGAAGGATCCGGGATTTCTCGGGACCCATGCGACGATCGGTGCGGACCTAAGCCAGTTGATGGCCACGCTCTTTACCGGTCTTTTCATCGTCGGCTGGCTCCAAGCGCGTAAGCGTCAGGCCGATGCCCATCATTGGTTGATGTTGGGCGGGATGATCGCCATGCTTGCGTTTTTCGTTGCATACTACCTGTTCCGGCAGCTCGGCGTGTTGGCGGTCGAAGGGAAAGAAGGGTTCGGCGGTTCCCAGGCGCTCTACGACTACGTGTTCATCCCTGTGCTCACGCTGCACATCATTCTCGTCATCATCGGGTTGGTCATGGCGATCTACATGATCGTACTGGGGTTCCGGTCTCAACAGATGATCGCCGGCGTGCGGGCGCTGAACGACTCCTTGTTGCAGACTTCCTGGAAAAAGATCGGGTCGATTTTCGGCGTCATCACGGCCGTCGTGATCGGGCTGTTCCTTGCGCGTGTAGCGTCGGCGGGATTTTCCGTGCGAAAAATGGAAGTCTACCTTGGGCTCTTACTGCTGGTGGCGATCGTCTTCGCGGTCGAAATGACCATCCAGCGGATTTGGCCGAACGGCGCCCGCCGCCATCGGGCGCTGGGAAAATTCACCATGATCATCTATTGCATCCTGTTCGTGACCGGTACGTTCACCTACACGATGCTGTATATTCTGTACCCGGGAAAAATCGGATGAGCCGAATGCGCCGTTGTTCTTATCCGCTTCACGCTTCACGCTTCACGCCTCTTGGTGTTTGGTCATGCTGACCTGCGGCTGCGGGCGCTGGATGCACACGGAGGGGATCGAAGAGCGGGCCTACGACGATGGGGCGCTCCAGTGGTTCGTCCGCTTCGAATGTCGCGGCTGCGGATTGAAGGTCGGCGTGGACGTACCGGCCGGCCAGATGGACGGTCTCGTCGATCGCCTGATGTGGACGGATGAGGCGCTGCACCGGCTTGACCGGCTGCCGCCTTACATGGCACCGCTCTACCGGGCCGAAATCGAGCGGGATGTCCGTTCACGGGGTGAGCGGGTGGTTACCTACGACGTGCTCCTTCGCCCGAGGACCGGCGAGCGGCTCGAGTGGGAGCCTGAAGCCGAACGCCGACTGGAGAATGTGCCGGCGCCGGTGCGGGCGATGGCGAAAATCGAACTGGAGCGGACGGCGGCGGAACGGGGATCGAACCGCGTCACCGTGGCGCTGATGGAAGAAGTGAAGGCAAAATATTTCGGCATGAGCAACGTGAAGCGTGAAGCGTGAAGCGTTCAAGATGAGGCGGATCTGTCATAGGAAGTGGGATCGCTTTCAATTGCGCTTCACGAACGACGCTTCACGAACGACGAGTTGAGCATGCTGCATCGGATGGCGTTACGAGTCTTGCCGAGTTTGAGTCTGGCCGTGACGGAGGATGCCGTCCGCAAGCAGAAGCGCGTCGTCATGTTTGTGCCGGGATTGGTTGCGTTCGGTGTCTACCGATTGGCAAAGCAGACCCTCCCGTTGACGGAGCCGATGGTATTGCTGACGATCAGCGGTGTCGTCGGATTGGTAACGGCCTTGCTGGCTTATCGAGTCGGTCGAGGCGCGGGCTGGTCGGCAGTGACGCGTGAGGATGGAAGAAGGCTGCTGCTCTGGATGGGAGGATGGATCGGATTTGTTTACGGCGTCCAACTCGCGCTGCTGGTGCTGGCGTTGCTCTGGTTGGTGGGCTATGACTACCTGAAGCATCCCGACGGTCCCGCCATGATGGCCATCATCATCTCCTGCACGGCCGTCGCACGCGATGCCTTCGAGATAGGCCACGTGCGCAAAACGGCGTTGATGGGCCGGCCGTTTCCGACATTTCCGAACGGTGTTCCCTTGCGCCGAATGCTCGGAAGTCACGCGGTCTTGATGGGGCCGTGGGTGGCGGCCGGACTGGTCCTCGGAGTCCTGGGGGCGTCAGTGGGGCAGTTGGCGGACGGGCCTCATCTCTCAGCCGTTGTTCAGCTGGCTGCCGTGACCGTATTGGGGGGAGGGATCGCCCTGTGCGCGTTCTTCGGGGGATTGAGACCGCATGCCTCGTGGACCGCTGCGCTCTTTTCGACCAGACCCGGAGAGCTTCTGAAGTATTGGTGGTGGCCGGGCCTCGCGTTTGCCTCGACGTACTACCTGGTTGTGGCGGGCGCAATTATTTTCTTGCTCAAACAGCCGGGAATCCCCCCGATGTTCGGAATCGCGGGCGGCGGCGCAGTTGCGGGCCTAATGGCTCTCTATGGCTATTACTTGGGTTCGCGTCGCAACATCGAGGAAGCTCAGGGGCAGAGTGTGCCTGAGGGATTGCTCCGTTGCCCGTTCGTCATGGGGATTCTGGGAAAATCCACGAATCCCGCAATCGCCGGCATGTCGAAGGTGTAACGCATGAACTCTGTACGCAAACGGCTTGTCGTTCTGGCCGTGATGCTGACCGTCGCCGGCGCGCTTCTATTTTGGTCAGGATCTCGGTTTTCCGCCGCCGCGGAGAACCCCGCAGATCTTTATTACAAGACGCCGGGCACGCCGCAGGGGCCGGCCGCTCCCACGCCGAACGATACCGTTTATTCGCGCTTTGGATCGTTCGATAACCGGTTGTTCGTCTGGTTCGTGACGCAACAACACACATATTTCGGCGGGTTTGTGCTGGCCTTGCCCCTCTTCTGCGCCTTGCTCGAGTTCTTGGGGTTGATGACGAAGAAGCCGGCGCTCTCCCTGCGATATGACGGTTTGGCGCGTGACCTTGCCAAGGTGGCGTTGCTCGCGCTCTCGGTCACGGCGGTCGTCGGCAGCTTCATGCTGGCAATGTTCTTGTTCCTCTATCCCAGCTTCATGAAATACATGGGGGGCACCTTCAAGGCCTTTATGCCGGTCTATGCGGTGGTCTTCGTCGGCGAATCGTTGTTGCTGATTCTTTACTACTACAGTTGGAATCGCATGGCCGAACCCGGGCTGAAATGGATGCATGCGGCGATGGGTATCTTGACGAATATCTTCGGGACCGCGCTCCTGCTGCTGGCCAACGCGTGGGCCGCCTTCATGATGGCGCCCGCCGGCGTCGATGCCCAGGGGAGATTCTTGGGGAACGGGTGGCATCTGCTGCACTCCGCGCTCTGGAATCCGCTCAACGTGCATCGGTTCCTGGCGGATATCATGTCGGGCGGGGCGGTCGTCCTGGCCTATGCCTGCTACCGGTTCTTTACGAGCAAGACGGAGGGAGAGCGGGCGTATTTTGATTGGGTCGGGTACATCTTTCTGTTCGTGACGGTCTGCGCACTCTTGCCGATGCCGATCGCCGGCTATTGGCTGATGCGCTCCGTCTATGCGTTCCGGCAAAGCATGGGCGTCACGATGATGGGTGGGCTGCTGACCTGGCTGTTCGTCGTGCAGGCATTGCTGATCGGGGCGTTGCTGCTGGGCATCAACTACTACATCTGGCAAAGTATGGCGCGGATCAAAGGCGGGGAGCGTTACCAGCCGTACTATCAGTTCCTGCTCGGGGCGCTGACGGTTGCCCTGTTCATCTGGCTGACGCCTCACACCGTGCTCATGTCCGCCGGTGAATTAAAGGCGATGGGCGGCGCCCAACATCCCGTAGTCGGGAACTATGGCGTGATGTCCTCCAAGAACGGGGCGATCAACGTGATGATCTTGCTGACGGCGTTGAGCTACCTCTTCTACCGCCGCGCAAATCGGACTATGACGGTTTCCTGGGTGCGCAAGGGGAATATCATCATCGGAGTGCTTTTTGCCGCCGGCATCCTTCACGTCATCTGGTTGTCGGTATACGGTTTTTATTTGCCGGCCAAGATTCGCGTGGCGCTTTCAGGGCCGCAGGCATGGACGACATTCACGGTCATTGTCGCGGGATTACTCGTCAATCGCGCGATGCTCAAAGGAGCGATCGTCCATGGTCCGGTCCAATGGGGGAAAATGCCGGTACGCGGCATGATCGGATTGTTCGGGTTGGCGGCTGCCTTTAGTTGGGTCATGGGTTTGATGGGCTACATCCGTTCGTCGGGGCGGTTGTCGTGGCACGTGAACGAAATAATGGCCGACGTTTCTCCATGGGCGTTCACGCCCGACTTGGAATTCGCCGCCAAGATGGTCACCCTCAACATGGTGGTGTTCTGGGGAGCGGTTTTCGTGCTCTTCTGGATGTGCCAACGCGGGCAACAACAGGAGTTGACCGAGGATCTGTTTGAGCAAAAGGCGTCGCCGTTGGCGGCAGTTCCTTCTCGAGAAGTGCGGACGTAACGAAAGGGCTATCTGAATCATGACGCGAAATCGGCTATCCAGCGTCCCGATCGTGGGAGTGCTTGTGCTTGTGACGGCAGCGACTCTACTGTCGGTAGAATCCGTTCACGGGGCGACGTTGGTCTTAGAGGATTTCCAAGCCAAGGAGGCGGATGGGTTCCCCTCGAACTGGGACCATGAGAGCCAGCGCAGTCACAGCAAAGGCCGCGAGGCCTACAAGGTTCAAGCCGAAGGGGGGAACGGCTTTCTGGCTGCAAGGGACGCGGGCCAGCGGATCAAGAAGAAGAAGATCGATTGGGACCCCAAGGCCTATCCGGTGCTGACCTGGCGGTGGCGATTGAACAAGGCGGCGGATGGAACAGAGCTTATCGCTGCGATCTATGCCTCGCTCGATACGGACCTCATGTTCATACCCGTGTTCACCAAGTACATTTGGAGCGCTACAAAGCCCGAGGGAACGTTGACCGAGGGCGGCATGTTCAGCGGGTCTGAAATCGTCGTCCAGAGCGGAACCAAAGAGGTCGGCCAATGGTTTGAGGAGAAGGTGAACGTCTACGAAGACTTCAAACGCATTCATCAGCATGAACCGGCTGCCAAAGCCTGGGGCATTTCGATCATTGCGGGGCCCGGAGTGGAAATCGATTTTGGGCCGTTGGTGGCGACAGCGGGAAAATAATCGGACGATCCATGGCTGAAACGCTCCCATCTACAGCGCTCACAGGTCGCCGCTGGTACGATGTTCCCTTCGGGATTGCCGTAATGGGGACGGTCGGTACCTTGATCGGGTACATCATGGGCGGAGGCCTCATGCCGATCGCCGTCGCGATCGGGCTCGCGATGGGCGGGGTGATCGGATTTCTTGGCGGCCGCCGCTTTCTGGTCAGCATTCTGGTCGGCACGGCGCTCGGCGGCGCGCTGGCCTGGCTGGTGGCCGGGGAAGATAGGATTTGGGTCGGCGCCGGAGCCGGCGCGGCGATGGGAGGGTTTCTCGGCGTCCAGGTTTCCATGCTGCTGGATGTGCGGGCGGCGAGGAAGCTCGCCGAGGCACCGGTCGATCAGCCGGGCCGGTCATAGGCGAATCGAGGAAATCATGGAAAACAAGGGCGTGCTTGTCGGTTCGATCATTTTCGTGTTTGCCTCATTCTTCATGATGATGGGACTTCTGTTGTACGAAGACTACAAGTCAAGGCAGATGAAAGAGCTCGCCAAATCGATCAAGTCCGAGACCCGGCAAGCCGCCAGCAACGCGCCGGCTCAAGATTTTTCGATGTACAAGACAAGAATGGGCGACGAGGGGCGTGAGATGGTCCAGATTCCTGAGGGACCCTTCACTATGGGGAGCAACGACGGCGATCCGGACGAGGCGCCTGAACACCAGGTTTTCTTAAAAGCGTTCTTTATCGACCGAAAAGAAGTCACTCAAGAGGAATACGCCAGATTTGCGAAAATGACCAGGCGTCAGATGCCGCGTATTGAAGTGTTTGAAGACGATCAATCGAAACTGCTGAAGCCCGAGTTTGCCGCGATGAGCGTGTCATGGGATGAAGCGGCCGCCTATTGCAAATGGGCCGGTAAACGGTTGCCGACGGAGGCGGAATGGGAAAAGGCCGGGCGAGGAGAGGGCAAGCGCAAGTATCCCTGGGGAGAAAAATTCGTGACGAACGGAGCCAACGTCGACGGCACTGAAGACGGCTACAAGTACCTGGCGCCCCCCGGCTCGTTCGAAGCCGGGCGTAGTCCTTACGGAATCTATGACGTGACGGGCAACGTGGCTGAATGGGTGGCAGATACCTACGATGAATCCTATTACAAGAAATCTCCTTATCGAGACCCGAAAGGACCGGCGGACGGAGATCTTAGGGTCGTGCGCGGCGGGTCGTGGCGAGAGACCGAGCACAACGCGCGTCTCTCCAAACGATTTGCCGCCAAGCACTGGCGGACGGACATCACGATCGGTATTCGATGTGCCGGCGACATCGATCAAGGAGGCAATCACGCCGGTTCCTGATCGTCATGCTCGAAACAAGATTTAAGGTCGCCTTTCTTCTCGTCATTCTGATCTTTGCCGCCTTTCCGATCATGGGCATCCTTCGCGGAACGACGTTGACGCCGTTCGAGGCGCCGGCGGACACTCACGATGCGGCATCGCCTGAGCCAGGGCCGGTCTCCGACGAGAAACCCCTCGAAGACGACATGGTCGAGATTCCGTCCGGACCGTTCATCCGCGGGACGACGAGCGGCGGATTCGATGAGCGGCCTCAACGGACCGTCCATCTCGACGCCTTTTCCATCGATCGTCACGAGGTGACCAACTATCAGTATCAGCAGTTCGTGGTTGCGACGGGGCATCGCAAGTCCGGTCCCCCTTCGCGGTATGCGAAGAGTATCGGCCGCATGCGGGGCGTGAATCAGCCGGTGGTCTACGTGTCTTGGGACGATGCCTCTGAGTATTGCGCGTGGAAAGGCAAACGGTTACCCACCGAAGCCGAGTGGGAGAAGGCGATGCGGGGTATCGACGGCCGGCTCTGGCCCTGGGGAAATCAGGAAAAATCGAACTGGGCCAATTGGGCGAGGGTTCAGGACGGCTTTGATGTCACGGCTCCGGTCGGAACGTTCAAGACCGACAAGAGCCCCTTCGGAGTGATGGACGGCGCCGGAAATGTGATGGAATGGGTCGCAGACTGGTACGGGGAAACCTATTATGAGGAAGCCCCTGAAAGAAACCCTCCAGGTCAGGAATTCGGGACCTATCGGGTCCTCCGCGGAGGCGGATATACGACGACCGGAGGCGACATTCGCGTCACAAGCCGCAGCAAAATGATGCAGGATTTCCGTGATGAAACGATTGGATTTCGATGTGCGATTTCCGGAGTACTAAAGAGGGATAAAGCAGGAGAAGCGCTTGGTAATTCTAGAGAAAATCGAAGTAGTAGAGGATGAGAAACACGGCCAGAATGATGTTGACAACCATTCCGGCCAAAACTATAATGTCGAACACTTTTGAGTTTTTGTTCATGATTTCCCTGTGTTTTCGCGCGATACGCAAATTTGAATAACATTGCGCGGATGCACCTGTCAAGAAATGCGCTGATTT
Source organism: Nitrospira sp. (assembly GCA_037445005.1). Taxonomy (GTDB): domain Bacteria; phylum Nitrospirota; class Nitrospiria; order Nitrospirales; family Nitrospiraceae; genus Nitrospira_C. The sequence goes on along the minus strand of JBBILH010000043.1, from coordinate 7,538 downwards.
AGTTCACCTACATATCTAATCACGAACGAGAGGGAGATACGATGGCTACCGCATCCGCGCCGGATAGTGAGCTCAAGGTCAAGGTCGGCAAGATGATCTTCTATATCACTTGCGCGTTCGGGCTCTGGTTTTTCTATTGGTTTGCCGGCATTCAGTGCCCCTGCTGAGGTGGGGCCGCTGAGCGCTGTTGTTGGGCTACTTTTTTGATCTTCTGAGGAGGGTGTTATGGGTCAGTCGATTGTATATGGGATCATCTCGTTGATCATCTGTCTCGCATATTTCACGCTGGTCGATCATTTCTTGATGGACATGCAGGGGCTGGATTACTGGTATCTGTTCCGCAAGTAGGATTCCGGCCGTCGTCCTGTTGCGAACTTTAGTGAGTTGATTTGTTGATTTCTATCGAATTGCATCAAGGAGGTATCCCATGGGTCTCGTAACCCGGAAGAAAATGTTCTCGATCATGGCGCTTGTCGCGATGGTTGGGCTCCTCCTCCTTCCGATCGCGGTGTCGCTGCCTTCATTGGCCATGGGTGAAGAGCCGGCAGCAGACGCAGCAAAGAAGGATGGGGAAAAGGTCGAGAAGGGCCGCGACGTCTACTATAAGACGGAAGGCATCGTGGTCGGTGCTCCGGCTCCGAAGACGACGGATGGTCCGAAGGACTATCCGCGTTACAACTTCGAGAGCCGCGTGCTGCTCTGGTTCGCGAACCAGCAGCACCTCTATTACGGCAGCTTCGTGTTGGCTGTGCCGATCTTTTGTATGGTCATCGAATTCATGGGGGTCGTGACCAAGGATAAGGCGCTAGGTAAACGGTACGATCAGTTGGCCTACGACTTCATTAAGATCAGTCTTACGGCCTACTCGTTGACGGCAATCCTGGGCGGTATCCTGATCTTCACCTTCCTGACTCTCTATCCGGCATTCTTCGGGTATCTCTCGAGCATCTTCCGCCCGGTCATGCACATTTATGCGTTGATGTTCGTGGCGGAGAGCGGAACCCTCTACATCTATTACTACGGATGGGACAAGATGAAGGAGGGTTTCCTCAAGTGGATTCACTTGAGCATGTCGGTGATCTTGAACGTCATCGGCACTCTCTTGATGTTCCTGGCCAACAGCTGGATCGGTTTCATGATGTCGCCGGCCGGAGTCGACGAGCAGGGGCGGTTCCTTGGAAACATCTGGCACGTGCTGCACACGGCGCTTTGGAATCCCCTCAATGTGCACCGGATTCTCGGTAACATGGCTTTCGGCGGCGGCGTCGTCGCAGCCTATGCGGCCTACAAATTTCTCGCATCAAAGACGGAAGAAGATCGGGCCCATTACGACTGGATGGGCTATATCGCCATGGCGCTCGGTGTGGCGTTTTTGATTCCACTGCCGTTCGCCGGCTACTGGCTGATGCGCGAAGTGTATGCGTATCGCCAGCAGATGGGCATCACCCTCATGGGTGGATTGCTCGCCTGGCTCTTCATCATTCAGGCAACCATGATCGGGATCCTGTTCCTCAGTACCAACTACTACCTGTGGCAGGCCATGGGTCGGATGCGCGGCGCCGAGAAGTATCAGCGGTATATCAAGTACTTGGTGTTTCTCTTGGCCTGCGGCTATCTGGTATTCATTACGCCGCACACGATGGTCATGACGCCTGCGGAATTGAAAGCCATGGGCGGCCAGCAGCACCCGGTGCTCGGCAACTACGGCGTCATGTCGGCCAAGAACGGCGGCATCAACGTCATTATCACCACCACGGTCTTGAGCTTCGTGTGGTACATGCGGGGCAATAAGGTTTCCACCGTGTCGTGGGCCAAGTTCGGAAACATCTTCATGGGCGTGTTCTTCGCTTTGGCGTATGTCAATATCATCTGGCTCGCCATCTACGGGTATTACATTCCGGCGAACGTCCGCGTCGGCCTGTCGGTGCCGCAGGTCGCGACGACGCTGTCCTGCCTCTTCTTCATGTTCGCGCTGAACAGCGTGATGATGAAGGGAGCGAAGCAGATGGGTCCGATCGAGTGGGGCAAAATTTCCGCCCGCTCGCAATACGCCCTCATCATGCTGGCGACCGCTTTTACCTGGATGATGGGATTGATGGGCTACATTCGCTCTTCGGTCCGCCTCTTCTGGCACGTCAATGAAATCATGCGCGACAATTCCCCCTGGGCTTACACACATACGGTGGGATTCGCCGCGAACATGATTTCGTTCAATGTGTTGTTCTTCTGGATCAGCATTCTCTTCGTCTTCTGGCTCGGCAGCCTGACGGCGAAAAAGTATCCAGTGGAAGCCAAGGCGGGAGTTCCCGGAGGCGCGCCGCAGCCTGCTGGAAGCCACTAATCACGTACTGAGCATTGGCTCGACGAAGGGGAAGGGCGCGCCGGAAGCGCCCTTCCCCCTCAGTAGCCGCAGGAGGTTAAAACCGTGGGTAATCTGATTAGCGAAGCCCTTTCGATGGGGTGGATGGTGATGGCCATTCTCGCCGGTCTTCTCATCTACTTCCAGGTCTCGATCAGCGACCCTGCTGCCAAAAAGCGGGCTGTCTTCAAGACCTTTATCGGCATCATTGCGTCGTTCCTGCTGTTCATCGCGATTGCGAATTACAAGAACAATTTTTACGGGGAAAACCGGTTGCTGCCGGTCTCTCTCGTAATGATTACAGCAACGACCTTCATGATGGCGCTCTACTTCACGAATCTCAGCGCCCTCTTGAAGATCGGCGGCTTCATGTTCTTCGTCGCTGCGTTTCTGTCCGGCTACGGGAACTGGCTCCCGCAGGTCGAAGGCGGTTTCCCTCCAAAGGAAGAGAAGCTTGACTTCAGCTCGATGACGCCGCAGCAGTTAGCTGACGAAGGCGAGAAAATCATCTTCGGAGGCATCGGCCAAAACAAAGTGCAAGGGGCTATCGGCAAAGGCCAATGTCCCTTGTGCCACGCATTCCACGCAGGCATGTTGGGCGAGCGCGCACCGAACCTCTTGGGTCTTCCGGAACGAGCCGGCAAGGAACGACTCGAAGATCCTAAGTATTCGAAGGGCGCTCCCGCAAAGCGTGAATACGCGGACAAGGAAGCATTTCCCGGTTCGGGGACTGCAGAGAACGGGCAAGAGTATATTGCTGAATCGCACTCCTGCCCGAGCTGTTATGTTGTGGCAGGGTACGGCGTGAAGGGCACCAACGACAAGGAAAGCCCGATGCCCAAGATTCACAAGCCGCCGATCTCCCTTAGCTTGGAAGAATTGGCGGCGGTCGATACCTGGCTCTATGTTCGTGAGGGCCGCGAGGCACCATCATACGAAGAAATTATCAAGTCGTATGAAAAGTTTATTCCAGAGGCGGATCGTCCGAAAAAAACCGAGGAGAAGGCCGGACCTCCAAGCGCCTTGTTGGCAGATGGATCTGAGCCGGTGGACCAGATTTTTGCGAAGGCTCAGTGCGTTTCCTGCCATACAATTCCGGGAATCCCCGGAGCAACCGGCACGATAGGTCCTAAGCTGGAAGAAGGTACTAACGCACCGCTCCGCTTAAAAGACAAGGATTACAAGGGTACCGCGCACTCTACCCCTGAGTACATCATGGAGTCTGTAGTGTCGCCGAGCGCATACGTCGTGAAGCCGTTCCCGGACAACACGATGCCGAAGGTATTCGGCCAGAAACTGAGCGCCGGCGCGTTAAAAAAGATCGTCGACTATCTGTCGCAGGTAAAGGCGGGTTCGCCGCCACCGAAGATCTCGTAATCTTGGCTGGCCATCACTATTGTTGACATAAGGGAGTGAACCCATGAAAGCTTTGATGTCGGTCGGCGCGCTGGTAGGAGTCATCGGACTCCTGCTGCTGGTCGGGATGATCTTCGACGTCGTCCCGTCGAACACCATACGCCTAGTCGAAGGGTATATGCCTATTCAGATGCTCTTGGAATTCGCCGCCTTCGTGGCAGGGTTTACCGGTCTGAGTTACATGCTTAGCTCGATGGGTATGGCGATTCCGAGGTTTTGGCAGGGCATCGGATTTTGGGCTTTCGTTCTGCTGTATTTGAAGTTCCGTGTGTATCCGCCTATTCCCTTTAGTGTACGCGCCATGTACGGCACGGTGTCGCTGGTCGCTGTCTTTATGTGGATGTCGGCCAATGAAGAAGATTGGAAGAAATTCAAGCAGCCGATCATGAATGTATTGGATGCCCAGAGCGGAGCCAATAAGCTGCTCAGGTACGCATATCTTGTGCTCCTCCCGATTCTGATCGGCGGGTTTTCATACAACGCGATGAAGCCTAAATCCGAGGAGCCGATCGAGTTGCGCACGGTGCATCCGGCGCCTCCTGCCAGCACCAAGGTGCACGGCAAGACCTATGTTCTTCAGACCTCACAGAATCCCTACCGTGTGAATCCAGAGGGTAAGTACGACCAGGAATATACCAACGCGAACATTGTCGAGCAGGGCATGGGGCGCTTGATGAAGCCTAATGCCAATCCTTGGGATGAAAAGAATCAAGGTTACCTCAAGTACGTTCGAGAAGGCGGTGAGATCTTCTTCCAGAATTGCCACTTCTGCCATGGCGACAATCTCAATGGCCGAGGCTTGCATGCCTTTGCGTTTAATCCGATTCCTGCGAACTTCACCGACCCTGGTACGATCGCTCAACTCCAGGAGACGTTCATTTTCTGGCGAGTCTCCAAGGGCGGTATCGGATTGCCGAACGAAGGATTCCCATGGGCTTCCGTCATGCCGCCCTGGGAGCAGCACCTGACAGTGGACGAAATCTGGAAGGTCATCCTGTTCGAATATTGGCACACGGGCTATTATCCCCGTACCTGGGACTAAGCCGGTAACCGATCCTTCCATAACCTGGATATAGATGATGAGGGAAAATATGAGAACGAGCGTAAGTCAGAAGGTAGGAGTGGTCGCCGCAGCCGCCTTCGGCATCATCCTGGCTTCGGGGCCTCTCGGCCTGCCGTCGGCAGTTGCAGAAGATGTCCCCGAAGGGTTTAAGAAAGGGGAACTTGCCCCGGAACCTTCCGCTGAGATGATTGAAGCCGGGAAGCGCGTGTACTTTACGAAGTGCGTTTGGTGCCATGGAGTGGACGGAGCCGGCGATGGACCAGGCGCCGACCGTCTCTGGCCGCGGCCGCGAAACTTCAACCAGGGGACATTCAAGATCCGGCACACGGCGAGCGGTGAACTACCGCTGTTCGATGCAAAAAAGCCCATTCCTGGGCAGAACGACCTGTTCGAGACCGTCACCCATGGGTTGCCCGGGTCGGCGATGCCGTCTTGGGAAGGCATCTTGACGGAAGAGCAGAGGTTGCAGGTGCTTTCGTTCGTTACGACTCAACTCGTAAAGGATCGGAAGTTCACGGACAAGCAATCGGAAACGCAGACCGTCCTCCAACTCGCTGATCTCAAGCCCAAGCCGCAGACGGAGGAAAGCAAGAAGCGCGGTTCCGAATTGATCGTGGAAAAGAAATGCATAGAATGTCACGGTCTGGAAGGCCGCGGTGATGGAAATGCTTTCAACCTGAAGGATGACTGGGGATTTTCGATTCAGCCGGCCGATTGGCACAAGTGCTGGAATTTCCGTGGCAGCCGCCAGGATCCATACAACGTAAGGAACATTTTCAGAACCTTCTCGACGGGCGTGAACGGCACCCCGATGCCGTCGTTTGCCGACAGCACCTCAGTCGATGAGCGGTGGGATATCGCAAACTTCGTCAATTCGCTCTGCGAGCGAGATGCAGATGGGAACCCGCTGCCGATCGATCCGTTGACCGACAAGCCGAAGATCAACTTCGTTGTGCCGTCCAACCCGGTTGAGGGTGAGATCCCGGCGGACATCGAAAATGAAAACTGGCAAAAGGCTCCGAAGCGCTACGTGGCCATGGGTGGCCAGATTACCCATAAGCCGAGGAACTTCGTGAACCGGATCGACGACATATGGGTACGTTCGCTGTACAACGATCAGCATATCGTGTACTTGCTTGAATGGGACGATCGCACGAAGAGCGTGGCTGAAGGGAAGTTGCCGTGGGCTCCGACCCAAGTAAACGTCGATATAAAAGAGCAGGATCCCAAGACCGGCGAGGAGGGTTCGATCGCGGCGAATCAGAACAAGTATACGGTTTATAACGATGCCATCGCCATTGAAACTCCGGTGAAGTGGAAAGAGCTGCCGGCTCCGATCAAGCCGCGGTATCTCTTCGGGACGAACGACCAGTTCCCCGTGGATATCGTCAAGTGGGAGGCCGATGGGTCCATCCGTGCGTTCAAGGGAACCGGATGGGACAAGGATTTCGAAGAGCGCGATACCTATGAGGAGAATCTTAAAGTCCTCAAGAGCGAATGGAAGAACGGCCGCTGGTATGTCATGATTCAACGGCCGGTGGGCAACAAGAAGGACCAGGATTACGATGAAGACACCTTCTTCGAGGTCGGTCAGTATATTCCAACCGTGTTCTTCGCCTGGGATGGGCACAATGGAGACGCGGGACGGAAAATGGCCGTCTCCGCCTTCTATTACACGTTCATGAACCCTCCGATCCCCCGGGAGACCTATATCTATCCCGTGGTGATCGCCTTCGGCGTCGTCTTGTTGGAAGGGTGGGTCTTAACCCGCCGCGCGAACAAGAAGAAGGGGAAGACTCTCTAGAACTTATTCAGAGCAATCTGCAAAGGAGAGAACGGAGGGGGTGGGGAAACCCACCCCCTCTTTGTTTTTGCCGGTGGCCTCGTTGGAGACCATGATACCTGATGTCACAGGAATACTCCTCGCCGGAGGGAAGAGCCGCCGGATGGGGCAGGATAAGCGCCTGCTGGAGATCGGCGAGCAAACGCTCTTCGCTCGAAGTCTTTCTGTTCTCAAGTCGGTATTCACATCAACCCTCGTCGTGATTGCGCAGGACAGCACGCCGGTTCAGACGGACGTTCCGGTCCTGCGCGATTTGGTGGCGAATTGCGGCAGCCTCGGAGGGCTGTACACAGGACTCATGCAGGCAAAGACGGATCGGGTGTTCGTCGTAGCTTGTGACATGCCGTTTCTTGATGCGAATACAATTCGATTCATGACGACGGCTTTTTGCGACGCCGACGTGGTCATGGCGAAGCTTGCTCAAGGGCTCCAGCCGATGCACGCGGTCTATAGTAAGCGTTGCCTGCCGGCCTTAGAGGCGATGATTAAGACAGGAGATCTCAAGATTCAGCGCATTGCCGACGACCCCACGCTTCTTGTTCGCACCATGAGCGATTCGGATCTCCGAGCCATCGATCCTGAAGGCCGCTCATTCCTCAACGTCAACACGCCGGCCGATCTTCAGGCGGCCAGACGGCTGCTCTCGATCAAAACCGACCGCCCGTCGAGCTGAGGCCGTGGCTGGAACCGTCATCGTCATCCATCCTGGAGCATGGGGGGATGTTCTGCTGGCTGTTCCGGCCCTACGCAGGTTGCGCAGTCGCTACACTGCACACCGGATTGTTCTGATTGCGGGCCCGGAGGTCGCTTATCTTCTGACTCAGGCCGGCATCGCCGATGAGTGGGCCTCGTGGCAG
>JBBILH010000042.1:0-25868 GCA_037445005.1 Nitrospira sp. | reverse complement strand
CAGATCATGATCGGAGGCGGGGCGTTCACCGCTTTTGCCGATCAGCTGATCGAGAAGCTGCCGGAAGGCACGATCGGGATTCTCGGCGAAGGCGAAGATGCGATCTTGAAAATGATCGAAGGCGGATCGATTGACGATGAGCGCTATATCATCAAAGAGCACGGGCAGGTCCGGAAGGGCCGGCAGGGTTCGCCGGCGCTCCTCGACGCCCCGACCATCGATCTGCCTTACCTCACCTCGATCTTTCCGCAATGGCGCGAGTACACCGGCGAATCGATCGGGGTGCAGTCCAAACGCGGTTGCCCGTACGACTGCGCATTTTGTCTTTATCCCTATATCGAAGGTAAACGTGTCCGCTATCGTCCGGCTGAAACGGTCGTGAAGGATATCTCTCAACACTACCGTCAATGGGGCGCCCGCCGGTTCTGGTTTACCGACGCCCAGTTCATCACGGGCAAGGAAGCCTATCCCCAGTGTACGGAAATTCTGGAGCGCATCGTCAGCGAAAAACTCGACATCGAATGGTCGGGTTACATCAGAACGTCGTTGATTACCCCTGAACTGGCGAAACTGATGGTCCGATCCGGCGTCGGCGATCTGGAGGTGGCGATTACCTCGGGGAGCCAAGAGGTGCTGAACAACCTCCACATGGGTTTCAAGCTGGAGCGGCTCTACGACGGCTGCCGCTACCTGGCCGAAGCCGGGTTCAAGGGCAAGGTGATCTTGAACTACTCGCTGAACAGCCCGAAAGAAACCGAGGAGACCCTGCTCCAAAGCGTGGAGTCATATAAAATGGTCGCTTCGATTCTCGGTGAGGAGCGGGTCTTCCCCCTGATGTTCTTCCTCGGTATTCAGCCGAATACGGATCTGGAACAGCGACTCCTTGAAGAAGGGTATCTCTCAGCCGGGTATAACCCCCTCATGCTGACCCCGACCAGCATCAGAAAGCTCCTCTACAACCCGGCTCCCTTGAACAGGTTCATCGCGAAAGCTTGCCTGAGGTCCTGGGAGAAGAAGGCAGGGAGCCGCGACCCCAGAAAATGGACGGGCTCCCTTTCCCAGACCGCCCAAACCGCTTCTTATGCCGACAAGAGCTTGAGCAAAGGGATCGAGGGGAATTCTGGTCGCGATGCCCTTCTCTCTCTGGAAGAGATCCTGCGATCACGGCGGCCCTCCCCCTCTCCCGTCCACAGAGCTGAGCCTCGCGTCAATTCGGCCGGCTAGCCTCTCGTCTATCGTCATTCGGAGAGCAATAGCAGATTTCCCGGCCGATTGACGCTTGTCGGATGACGATTGATAGTCCTCCTCACGTCTTGCATTCCAGTTCTAGCCAGTGCTAGTATTCGCCTTCTTTGAGACTGGGTTAGTGCGTCAACCGGTTGGAATTTTTGAGGTTTAGGGCGGTTGGCTACAGCTCAGTGCGGGCCTGGAGGAGGCGCCTCAATGTATAAGACGATCTATATACCGGTCGATAATTCCGACCACTCGAACCAGGCGGTGGACCTCGGGGTCTACATGGCCAAACTGTTCGGCTCTAAGATCGTGGGTAGCCACGTCTATGCGGCTAAGATGCACGATAAACGGTTCAAACAGATGGAGGCGGGCCTCCCGGAGGAGTACCACGACGAGAAGGAACTCGATCGACAACGCCAGATTCACGATTCCCTGATTACCCGCGGCCTCCAAATCATCACGGATTCCTACCTCGATTACGTCGACAAGAAGTGCAACGAAGCCAACCTCCCTGTGGAACGGCGATCCCTTGAGGGCCGCAACTGGAAGGTTTTGGCCGAAGACATCAATACGAACGCGTATGACCTTGTAATCATGGGAGCTCTGGGCGTCGGCGCGGTAAAAGACAGCGTGATCGGCAGCAATACGGAGCGGGTCGTTCGCCGCGTCCGCAATTCCGACATGCTCATCATCAAGGACACGAAACCCTTCCCCGGCCGGAAAATCGTCGTCGCCGTCGACGGCAGCCCCTATTCCTTCGGAGGACTCATGACCGGTCTTCAACTGGGCAAGGCGTTGAACATGCCGGTCGAAGCGATTTCGGCCTTCGATCCCTATTTCCACTATGCGGCCTTCCACAGCATCTCGGGCGTGTTGAACGAAGAAGCCGGGAAAGTCTTCCGTTTCAAGGAGCAGGAGAAACTGCACGAAGAGATCATCGACAGCGGCTTAGCCAAGATCTATCAGTCGCATCTCGACATTTCGCGTGAAATTGCCCAGGCCGAACAGACGGATGTGAAAACGACGCTGCTCGACGGGAAAGCCTTTGAGAAGATCATTCAATACGTGCGGAAAGACGTCCCGGCCCTCTTGATCGTGGGCCGCATCGGCGTTCACAGCGATGAAGATATGGACATCGGCAGCAACACGGAGAATCTCCTCCGCAGCGCGCCCTGCAACGTCCTCGTTTCCAACCGCAAGTATGTGCCGCCGATCGATACCCAGGCCGAATACACGATCGCCTGGACGGAGGAAGCGCTCCGCCGGATGGAAAAGATTCCGGTCTTCGCCCGCGGTGTCGCCAAAACCGCCATTCACCGCTATGCGATTGAAAAGGGTCATACGATCATCAGCAACACGGTCGTCGACGCGGCGGTCGGCCACATCCTGCCGAAGGGCGCCATGGATGCGATGCGGGCACTGGGCGGCAGCCTCGATGCGGCCGGAGTCGACCGCGACAAGATGCAGGCGGACGACTCCGTGGCGAGAGACCTCATGGGCTCGACGCTCAGCGGCATGATGACGCAGGTCGTGGAAGAGAGACCGACGGTCAGCCCCGGCACGCAAGCCTATCTCGACCGGATGAGTCAGAACTATTTCGTCTGCGATGGATGCGGGTACATCGGTAAGGGCGACACGCCGGTGAAATGCCCGGTCTGCGGCGCTGAAGGGGCCCGCTTCAAACAGGTCGATAAGAGCATCTTCGATGCGGCGGCCAAGGCGGAAGGCGGCATCGAAACCGACCTGGCCTATGACGACGTGCCTATGCAATGGACCAAGGATGCCAAAGAAGCCATCCGTGCCGTGCCGGCGGGGTTCCAACGCCGCCGAGCCAAAGCTAAGATCGAAAAAACCGCGCGCAAGCTCGGCATGACGACCATCACGCTCGAATATGCCGCCCCGATGATCAAGGAGGCAGCCGACGAAGACTACCAGCCGATCTTCGCCAACAAAGGCACAGGGACCTCGCCTGAAGCCGAGGCCGCTCTGGCTGCCACCAATGGCAATGGGGCCGATGGAAACGGCTCGCATCAGAACGGCAATGGGCAGGGCCATACGGACACGACCCCTTACACCTGGACCGTCGATGCCCAGGCCAGGCTGGATCGGGCGCCGGAAGGCTTCATGCGAGATTGCACCAAGGCGCTCATTATCAAGCATGCGGAAAAGATCGGCGTCACCCATATCACGCTGGAAGTTGCAAATGAAGGCATCGAGCAGGCCAAGGGATACATGGCCGACGCGATGAAGACCGGCAATCTCAAGGACATGATCGCCAACCTTACGGGTAAGACTTCGTCTTGAGTTTTGAGTTGTGAATGTTGAGTTGTGAGTTGCTGCGCTCGCTTTCTCCGGAACTAAACACTAAGAACTCATAATTCAAAACTCATTATTTATGGGTAAATCACTCCCCATCTTCAACAGCCCTACGCTCGCGAGCGCGATCGGCACGGTCCAACAACAAGTCACGCAATTCTTCACCCCCAAGCCGATGGGCGACGGTCCTTACGACGGCCGTACGGTCGACGATTTTAAGCCTTATCTCGTCGCCCTGAATCTCACGAAACGCTGTAATTTGAAATGCGATCACTGCTATCTGGACGCGACGACTAAGGCTGCGGGTGGAGATGATGAGCTATCAACGGAGGAGTGCTTCAGGCTCATCGATCAGATCGCCCAAGTGAATAAAGGCTGCCTGCTGGTGATAACCGGCGGGGAGCCGCTCGTCCGACCCGACATTCTCGACATTGCGCGGCACGCGGTGAAACTCGGCTTCATGGTCGTCTTCGGGACGAATGGGATGCTGATCAACGATCAAATGGCCAAGACCCTGGTCGAGATCGGTGTGATGGGAGTCGGCATCAGCATCGATTCGCTCGATCCGGCCAAACACAACTCGTTCCGCGGCGTGCCAGGAGCCTGGGAAGCAGCCGTCGCCGGCATCGAAGCCAGCAAACGGAACGGGCTCCAATTTCAAGTGCACTTCAGCGCGCAGCCGATGAACTACCGGGAGCTGCCTGCCGTGGTCGAGTGGGCCCATGGGCTCGGCGCCCGCGTGCTGAACGTCTTTTTCATGGTCTGCACCGGCCGCGGCGAAGAGCTGACCGACATCACGCCGGCCCAGTATGAAGAAGTGCTCGGGTACCTGGTGAACAGCCAGGACAAATACAAGGGCATGCTCGTACGCGCCCGCTGCGCACCGCATTTCAAGCGGCTGGCCTATGAGAAAGATCCTAGCTCGCCGATTACGAAGGCGACGGGCTACATGGGCGGCGGCTGTTTGGCCGGCACGAATTACGCTCGCGTGACGCCGAACGGCGAACTCACGCCCTGCCCCTACATGCCGCTCTCGGCAGGCAATGTACGCGAGAACAGCTTCGTCGATCTCTGGGACAAGTCGGAGATCTTTAATTCGTTTCGTTATCCGCAGCTCAAGGGAAAGTGCGGCGATTGCGAGTACAGCGACATCTGCGGCGGTTGTCGCGCCCGCCCCTATGTCGACCATGGCGATTGGCTCGACGCTGATGAGTGGTGCCTTTACACGCCGAAGGGCGGCGAAAAAATCAAGGTGGCCTTCAATGTTATCGAAGACGCGGAAGTAACCTGGGATGAAGCCTCGGCTCTCCGGCTGAGCCGGATTCCCTACTTCCTGCGCGCCATGGTCAAGAAGGGCGTTGAAAAGCATGCACGGGAAAACGGCCTGGCGCTGATCACCGTCGAGTTGATGGAAGAATTGCGGAAAAAGCGGTTCGGCAACGACGCGCCGGTCTTCAGATTGTAAGCAGCGTATCTCGTCGTTCGTGAGGTGTATCTCGTGAGAACAAATCTTTGACGATGGAAAAGCAAAGTCCGACCGCTTCACGCTTCACGCTTCACGCATAACGGCCCTTATGGACGCCCTCCAAAGCATCGTTACCGATCTGAACCAACTGATCCCGATCGTCAACCATTGGTTCCACCTCTTGTCCGCGGTTATCTGGATCGGCGGGTTGGCGTTCCTGGTGATGGCCGTCACTCCAGGCCTCCAGAAGGCCGTGGCTAAGGAACAGATCAAGCCGATAACCGATGTCTTCTACCAGCATTATAAGAAAGTCGCCGGCATCCTCCTGGTCGTGCTGCTCTTTACGGGCGGGATCAACCTCCACTATGTCAATCAAGTCCTGACCTCCCAGACCGGAAGCGGCGTCCAGCACCATGCCAAGTACCTGACCATCTTCTTTATCAAGCTATTTCTCGTACTCTGTCTCCTCACCCTTTTCCTCTACACGGTTATCTTCAAATCGGATGACGAAGCCGAAGAGGGAGAGTCCTACGAAGCAATACCGTTCCAGCGCGCAGCCCTCTGGATGGGGTTTTTTATTATTCTTTGCGCTGCGGCACTGAAGCATCTTCACCAGTAGCAATCGCTCAAGCCCCCCCGCTCACCTCACAACGTCTTCGCTGTATCTGTTCAGATATCCGGGGTATTCGTTCTGATACTGCTTACGTCCGGCTTCAATTGCGGAGTTGCCCACTGACTGAGGGCACGGGAATAGAAACATAGGAATCTTGAGCATATTGATATTGGTTCCTCATTTATAGCCGGCGAGTCTTCGCTGGTATGAGGGTTGCTCGTTCCAACGAGGTACCGAGGGCAAAGTTTCGATTCCGACGGAGATGGCCGGCTGGATTCCTCGTGGCGATGCCTTTCGTCGATGGCCCCGTGCTCCAGGAACTTGATGGGATCCTGGCTGACACGGAGACCTCCGGATAGTGCCCATCCGGAGCAACCCACTCGCCGAAGGACTTGCGCCAACAAGGCCGCGTCCGTCCTACATGGGACGCGCGGCCTTCCAGCCGGCCTGCCGGTCATTGCCGCTACTACGGCATCGTTGATGTCGTCACGGCCCCAAGACGAAAGGCTTGCTATGACCTTACCTTATCTTGTCCAAGACTCGAACTCGGTGCCCGCTCACAGTCTCGAACCGGCGGCAGTGCTCCCCGGAGCGACCCCGCTGACCTCTCCGCGGAAGGTCCGACTGACGGTCAACCTGCCGAGCGATCTTGTGGAGCAGATGCGTGACGCGGTGTATTGGAATCCCGGTCTGACGCTCGCCTGGCTCGTCGCCCGAGCCCTCCGGGCATCGCTGGGCGAGTTACATGCGGCGAATGATGGCCCCTTTCCTCGCCGGGCGAAACCGCTTCGAGCCGGCAGGCCGCGTCTCGCAGGTCAGTCGATGCGCGTGCAGGCGGCCCCGTCGCCGCCTCCCCATGCGATGCACGAAGCAGCGCCACCACTGCGCGCGCCGCGGCGGTGTGACAAACCGGAACCGCTTGTCAGCGGTGGGATCGTGATGGGGCAAACGCGCGTTTGAACACGGTCCGAAGACCGAAATACGCGAACGAGTCTTTGAGGTTGGAGTACAGCCGCTTGAAGGAACCCATCTCCGGGTTCGTGACGTATTCCATCGTCAATACGATGCGCTCCTCTCCTTCGCCCAGCGGCGTGACGGCATGCCAGAGTTTGTCGCCGTTGAAGATGACCAGATCGCCCGGTTGCGTCAAAAATTCAAGCCGTCGAGGCTTCTTGGTGGGGTCATCTTTGAAGAGTTCACACACCAGTTTGCACTGGCTGGACCTGTCGACGAGGCCCATGAGAATCGTATATCGGGCGCCTTTGTAGTAGGAGGTGTCGTAGTGAAACCCGATGTGATCGCCCGGCTCCGTATAGTAGTACAGCGCGCAAGAATGGGGATCGTCGTCCGGACATAGCATGAGATCGGCATGGGTCAACCGGCGTAAAAACTCTATGAAGGCCGGTGACCGGTACAGGTCCAGGAAGCTCGGCGCTTTTTCCTGAACCGTATAGTAGCTGACGCTCCCTCCCTTCTTGTGGCCGGGGATATAGTTCCGGTTGAGCTCTCCTTTCACACCTTGAGCTTGCGGAACCAACAGGCTCTCGACCGTCGTTCGACTCAAGAACGCAGGAATGACGATAAACTCGTTCTGCTCCCAGTACTCTCGATGCAGACGATCAAAGTCCAGCTTGGCCACTACCTTAGCGACAGCCTCTCCTATCGTTTCAGTCCCCACCGGCATCGCCTCATTCCTTTCTTACTCGACGATCTTTCGTCAATCGTCACTCGTCATACGGCCCGGGCAGATTGTTTCGCGATTAACGAATAACGATTCACGAGTTACGGTCCGTTCAACACCGGCGCCTTCACGATTTCCACATCTTGAGGAAACTTCGGATCAAAAATCTCATCGCCCAATCCGGTATTGGCTTGTGGTGCAGAAAATTCGAAGTGCGACACGTTCCCGCTTATCTCATATAACGATACCGTCCGGATGTAGTACGTCTTCGGATACACCTCTACGACGATCCGTTGCAATGACTTTGTGGACTCCTGTCCCTGCGACTTTGGAAAGAGGGTCAGGAGGCGAAGGCCTCCCAGACCTCGGCCTTTTCCAGGCGTCGGCTCCACCTCGAACGATTCGTCGAGCTTCGCAGCGCCCTGCAACAACTCGAGCGGTGCCTTCGAAGCCGCCATCTGCGTCAGCTTGCCCACCAGCACCTGTTTATGTTCCGGGACGTAGACTTTGACATCGTCCTTGTTCACATAGATGTCTTCCGTCGCCGGATCGAGGTAGGTCCACCGGAGCCGACCAGGTTTCTTGATGGAGACCTTTCCGGTCGAGGTCATTGCCCGCTCGAATCCTTCAATAACGGTCTTCTGGGTAAAGTCGGCTTGGAGATCTTTGGTCTTTTCATACCGGGCCTGGAGTTTCTTGACAACGTCGTGGGCCTCCTTCCGCGCCGATTCATCCGCCTGGTCCGTAGCCCAGGCAACCGGCACAGCCCAAATCAGCGCAATGAGCGTCGAGCAGAAAAACAATCGTCTCATCCCTGCGCCTCCCCCACAGGTCCACGGCGTCCGACGACTTCCCGGCGGCCGTCTCTCCCGGCGGCACCTACGAGGCCGTCCGCTTCCATCTGCTCGATCATTCTGGCGGCGCGGGGGTAGCCGACACGGAGGCGACGCTGAATCAGCGAGGCGGAAGCCTGCCCCGTCGACAGCACGAGGTCTTTTGCCTGTTCATAAACTTCGTCCTGGGCTTCCTCCTCCTTTGCTTCCTCCTGCTTCAGCGACTGCAGTTCTTGATTGTAGCTGGGTAAGGCCTGCCGCTTGACGAACTCGACGACGCGGCGCACATCGTCGTCGGAAACGAAGGAACCGTGCAAACGCATCAATCGCCCGGTGCCGGATGCCAAGTACAGCATGTCCCCGCGGCCGAGCAAGGCCTCGGCTCCATTCGCGTCAAGAATGGTGCGGGAGTCGGTCTTCGACGACACTTGGAAAGCGATGCGCGCCGGGAAGTTGGCCTTGATCAGACCTGTCAGTACGTCGACGGACGGCCGTTGCGTCGCCAACACGAGATGAATACCTGATGCCCGCGCCATCTGCGCTAATCGCGCGATCTTGTCCTCGACGTCCTTGGGGGCCACCATCATCAAATCCGCCAACTCATCGATCATGACGACGATATAGGGCAACGGCTCAGGAGGAGTCGGAGGCGGCACGAGGGAAGCCGCCTGGACGTCCGGTACCGTTGATTCGCCGGCAGCCAGTCGTTCCTCTTCCGAGAGAAACTGAATCGGCAATTCGGGTTGGTCGAGTTTTCCTTCAGGCTGTTCAGCGAGTACTCCCTGGGTGCCCGCAACCTTCCGGTTGTATGAATCAATATTGCGAACCCCCGCCTCCGCCAGCAACTTATACCGCCGCTCCATTTCCTGAACGACCCATCCGAGTCCGCGAGCCGCCGATTTGGGATCGGTGATCACCGGCCGCAGGAGGTGCGGAATTCCGTCATACGTTTGAAACTCGAGCATTTTGGGGTCGATGAGCAGCAGTTTCACCTCATGCGGCCTGGCCGAAAAGAGAATGCTCATCAGCATCGTATTGAGCCCGACGCTCTTACCGGCCCCGGTGGCTCCGGCGACCAGCAAGTGCGGCATCGTCTTCAGATCCGCAACTATCGGGGTACCGAAGATGTCTTTCCCCAGAGCCAAAGTCAACTTTGACCTGGCCCTCGTAAAAGCCTCGCTTGTCGCTACCTCCTTCATCGACACCATCTCGCGTTGGGTGTTAGGCACTTCGATGCCGACGACGGACTTACCCGGTATCGGCGCCACGATCCGCAGACTGATCGCTTTCATCGCCAGGGCCAGGTCATCCGCCAAATTCACGATCCGCGCGACTTTCGTCCCCGGCGCCGGCTCGAACTCATACATCGTCACGACCGGACCGGGACGCACCTCGGTCACCTTCCCCTCGATGCCGAAACTCATCAGCGCCTTGGTCAGGATCTCGGACTGAATTTTCAATTCGTCATCGGTCACCCGTGAGAACACGCCGGAGGGTTCGCTGAGCAGTTCTTCCGGATCCGGCAGCAAATAATCGCCGGAGCCCTCGGCTTTGGCCGTGATCGGCGTGTCCGGTTCCGGCTCCGCCGGTTCAATGACTTGTGGCTGTTCGGCCGTTCTGGGATCGAGCGCCTTGGGAGGCTGAATGATGGGGGCGACGACTTCTTGCTCCGCTTCCGGCAACACCTCTTCGATCACGGCTCTGATGGTCTTCGATTTCCTTTGCCTTGCAGGTTTGAGTTGCTCGGAAACCGGCTCCTGGTTTTTGGGCTCCGGCAAAATCGTCAGAATCGCTTCGTGCAGCTTTCGCCCGCGCTCGGTCACTCGAACGGCCAGTTGCGCCAGCGATAGCGGGGTCGTCAGCAACAGCGCCACGAGAAATCCGGCGATGATCAGGATATGGGCTCCGGTACTGGCAAAGTAGCCCCGCAAACCTTCCGCGATGACCTGCCCGAAAAGTCCTCCGGCTTGACCTCGATAGACCATTCCGCTGGAGATTGTCGGAACCGCCGTGACCTCCAGATGGAGGAAGGCGCTCATGAACAAGAGCGCGACGACCGACGCCGCGGCATTCCTCAGTCGAATCGAGAGGTCGCTTTGAGTGAAACATCGCCCTCCCATCAACCCAAGAAGAATCGGAAAGAAATACGCCGCGCCGCCGATGAGTGAAAAGAGTACGGAGGAAAAAATCGCCCCGACAGATCCGATCAAGTTCCGGATAGGAGGCGTGACGGTCGATCCCGACGTGGCCACCACCTTTGGTTCGCCGGGCACAAATGACAACAAGCTCAAGAGCGTGAGCAGACTCAAGGCGATCAGAATCACCCCGATGATTTCACGCCTGATATGGGGATGAGGAGCAGGGACTCGGCGGGCCTCGCCCCGCTTGGCCGAGCTGGTTACGCCCATGAATCGGATGCTAACACAGGGGGAAAGTCATTTCAAATAACGGGGTTGCGAGGATTTCGTCCGCCTGACGGCAGAATTTCCCCTTCGTTGCCGAAACAGAACCGGTGACGCCTCAAGGAAAGGAGTCGGTGAAACCTCAATTTGCTTGCGGTTGCATCCTCGTCGGCTAAGATGAGATCGCTCTCTATTCTTAAACCTCATGACCTCATTCGACGCGCATAAGCGACCTACGGCCGAACGGCGAAAGCATCGACGCGCCCTGGTACCCCCGGGCTCGCTCTTGTCATTTGCGCCCATCACCGCGCCGGAGGACTCCCCGGAGGACCTCGAAGGGGACGGAATCGTCCTCGACATCTCTCAAGGCGGGTGCCGTGTGCGCAGCGATCGGCGCATCGCCCTGGAGCGGCCGTACAGCCTGATCCTCCAACTTCCTACCTATCCCAACCCCGTCGCCATCGATTCCGCCATTGCACGGTGGATCGACCGGGAGGCTTTCGGTCTGATGTTCATCGCCATGCAGCAACAGCAGGAACGCTTCCTCCAAGAGTTCTTAGGCTCCCTTCGAGAAGAGGCCGCCTAGAAGATCGTTGCACCACTTACGTTCTCGCCTCATAGAGCCGAGCCATTTCGATGAACAAGGCGGGAGGGAGGGTCTCGGCTCGCACCGTCGGTGGGAGCCCCAACTCCTCCAGCATCTTCAAGATGAGCGTCTGATCAAGACCTTCATCCCGCAACGAGTTCACCATCGTTTTCCGCCGATGAGCGAACGCCGCTTTGACCAGCGCGGCGAAGGTCGCCTCTTCGTCGGGGCGCAGGATTCCCTCGGCCTTCGTCCGCAACAGCACCACCGCCGAGCCGACGTCGGGACGCGGCCGAAAACAGTTGGCCGAGACCTTGAACGATTTGACGATCTCGGCGGCATACTGCGCCATGACCGAGAGCACGCCGTAATCGGAAATGCCCGGCTCGGCGACCAGACGATCCGCCACTTCATCCTGCAGCATCAGGACCAAGCGGGGGAACCGTGCGCGCTGTTCGAGCAGCCGGAACAACAAAGGCGTCGAAATGTAATACGGGAGGTTGGCTACGA
Source organism: Nitrospira sp. (assembly GCA_037445005.1). Taxonomy (GTDB): domain Bacteria; phylum Nitrospirota; class Nitrospiria; order Nitrospirales; family Nitrospiraceae; genus Nitrospira_C. Next base: position 14,229 of record JBBILH010000042.1, on the reverse strand, counting down.
CGATCGTCCCCGCCGGAAGACCCTCCAGCGGATACCGCAAGGCATCCTCGCAAACCAGTTCGACGTTCGGCCATTGCGCCTGCCGTTCCTGCAGCAACCGGTGCAAGGCCGGATCGATTTCGACGGCGATAATCCGGCCGGCCGATGCGGCCAACGCGTCGGTCAGGACGCCGCGCCCAGGCCCGATTTCCAGCACCGTGTCGCTCGACTTCAATTCGGCCAGCGTCACGATCTTGCGGACGATGTTCGGATCGATCAGAAAGTTTTGGCCGAAACGTTTCTGGGCGGGCGGGAACGACGGCGAGGACACCGCTCAGGCTCCGCCGGGCGGACGCGCATCCCCCGTTGACAGTCGCTTGGCCATGGCCGTGAGCGGCGTCTTGAACGTATCGATAAAATCCGTGAATTCCTCCACCAGGTCGTTGGTAAACGAGGGACCCGGCTGCACCCGAGCGAAGGCTTCCCCGGCCTGCTTTCCCACCGCCTCCGTCAACAGCGCGATGGTCTTCGTGCGCCACTTTGCCACACGTTCCATACCCGACACGGTGTTGAGTGTCTCCATCGTCTCTTGAAAGATTTGCTCCAATTCCTTCAGTTGCCGCTGGATCACGACGAGACCGTTGTTTGTATCCGCCTGCATATCTGCCTACTTCGTCCCGCTGTATCGCCGTTTCTTCGCCAAGGTCGCGGCCAACGTAACCGCCTCGATCAAGCTTCCGGGGTCCGCCACGCCTTTCCCCACAATGTCGAACGCGGTGCCATGATCAACCGAGGTTCGCAGGATCGGCAGTCCCACTGTCAGATTCACGCACGTCCCGAAAGCCAGGAGCTTGAGCGGGATCAATCCCTGATCGTGATAGAGCGCCACTACCCCGTCAAAGTCGCCGCGCGCCGCCTTGCCGAAGAGTGTGTCGGCCGGCAGCGGATCGCTCGCCCGAACGCCTTTCTTTTGCGCCGCCCTCGTCGCCGGCAGGATGACTCTTTCCTCTTCATCGCCGAACAGTCCGTGCTCGCCGGCATGGGGATTCAACGCTGCTACGCCGATCCGCGGCTTCCTGATACCGAACAGCGTGCTCAGCCCCGAATGCGCCAGCCTAATACCCTTCTCGATCTTTTCCTGCGTTAAAAGTGCCGGAAGATTCCTGATCGCCACATGCGTCGTGACGAACATGATCTTGAGCGGCCCGCCGACGATCATCATGCCTGATTCTTGCGAGTCGGTCAGGTCGGCCAGCAGTTCCGTGTGTCCTGGATAGTGGCACCCGGCCAGGTTAATGGCTTCTTTATTGATGGGGGCGGTCACGATACCATCGATGCAACCGATCCGGGCGAGATGGACGCCTTTCTTGATGAAGGCGACGGACGCGGCCCCGGTTTCTTGAGCTGCGACTCCGGGCTTGAACGGGCCGAGGGGGTGATCCAAGGGATCCAGAACTGCAATACGGTTCGGCCGGAAGGCGACCGCTTCGTGGTCCTCCACGGCAACAACTTCCGTTTTGAGTTTCAGCTGCTTGACGGTCCGCCGCATAACAGGGAGCGAGCCGATGACCAGTGGGGAGCAGAGACGGCGCAGCTTGTTTCCCGCCAACGCTTTGGCAATGACTTCCGGGCCGATGCCGGCAGGATCGCCCATCGTAATACCGAGCAACGGCGGTCTTGTTGTTCTCCCTTTCATTGAACTGACTCCAACATCATCAGAGGCTAAGGCTACGGTCAAGGTTGAGCAAGGCCTTCCTGAACCTCAGCCTTCTAGGAACCGTATAAATACAATGCGTATCCTATGTAAAGGACCGAGCCGGCACTCATCAACCATGGCCGCCAGTGTCCGCCGAAGGCCGCTTGTAGGAGGAGGCTTCCGGCCGCCACCACTGCGAGCACCATCGTAATCAGAGCAGACTGGGTCAATGCCCAATCGGTGCCAAGTAGACCGACGGACACCGGTATCGACCCTTGAAATACCATGGCGCCCGTAACATTGCCGACGGCGAGGCGGTCTTTTTTCTGGTAGAGCCACAAGAAGCTGTTCGACATCTCCGGCAACTCCGTGGCAAGCGGGGCGATCAGCAATGCCAGGACGAGGGGCGAAATCGAGAGAAATGAAGCCGTCGATTCGGCGGCGGAAACAAAAAGGTGGGCGCCAAAGGCCAGACCTCCGAGGCCGGCTAGAATCTGTATGCCGATCAGGGAGTAGGGCGGCGTTGTCCCTTTCCGGAAAAACATCAAGGGGCCTAGTTCGCCTGCCTCAGCGTCATCCTCGTCAGAATCGCTGAACTTGAGCTTCACATAGTAGAGATACAGACTCAGCAGCCCGATTGCCGCCGTCACGTGCACGATCCGAGAAGGGACGAAGACGCAAATCAGTGCGGTAACGTAGGCCGCGCCGAAGAAAGCCAGGTCGGTCCTGACATCGCGATAGTTGAGCCGAAACGACGCGGTACGTTTTCCGGCCTTGGCATAGACCACCAGCAGCATCGCCAGGATGGGGATCACGAGCGTGCTCAGCATGAAGGGCGCACCCAGGATCGCGCCTAATCCGACTTCCGTTTCCTGCCGGCTTGCCCCTAGAAAAATCGCCACGATGGGAATAGACGTTTCCGGCAGGGTCGTCCCGATGGCGGCCAGGACGCTTCCCACCGCGCCTTCCGACAGATTGAGCCGTTTGCCCAACCACTCGATTGCATTCGTGAAGAGGGCGCAGGCGCCGAGGGTAACGACCACGGAGGCTACGAACTGCAGCGCGTAGAGCAACAGCGTCACGAACGGCCCTTTCCCGATCGGCCGGTCGCTGCATACACCATCGCTGCCTCATCCAAGACCGCTTTGACCGGCCGACCGGTCCGCTCCGCGATACGCTTACAATCGAGGTATTCCGGGGCAGCTTTGGTCGTGGTCTCATCCACCGTCCCGATCTTGATGCGCACGGCCCCTCCCCTAACTTTCACCGTAACGAAGCGCCTTGGCAGCGTGTAGCGAGCGATCTCTTGTACCCGCACACCCAATGCCGTGGTTTCGGCGAACAGAACGTCCAAAACCGGATCAACGTCTTTAGGAGCGACCAGCACCGTCAACACGATCGCCGGACGCCCACGCTTCATGATCACCGGCGTCAACGTTACGTCGAGCGCACCCCGCCCGAACAGACGGTCGGTTATGTGCTCGTACGTTTGCGGGTTGACATCGTCGAGATTCGTTTCCAGCTGCATTACGGTGTCGCGGGTCCGGGCCGCTTCGGCAGCCGGGCGTGAAAGGAACACGCGCAGGGCGTTCGGCCACCCTTCAGGATCGGCCTCCCCGGCTCCATAACCGACGGCGGCGGGAACCATTGACGGCATAGGCCCGAATTCATCCGTGAGAGTGCGCAACAGCGCAAGGCCGGTCGGCGTAGCCAATTCACGGGACGGTCCCGCGCTATATATCGGAATGCCTTTTGTGAGCAGGGCGACCGCCGGACCGGGCGCTGGAAGAATCCCGTGCGCGGACTTGAGCGTACCCGTCCCCACATTGATCGCGGACGCCGTCACCCGGGTCACCCCGAGCAGTTCGCATCCGACCAGAGCTCCCACGATGTCCACGAACGAGTCGAGGACCGAGACCTCATGAAAGTGAACGTGGTCTTTTGCCACGCGGTGAGCATGCCCTTCCGCATCGGCAAGTCGATCAAAGACCAGCCGGCTCCTGTGTTTGACCCGCTCCGATAATCGGCTCGCCGTCAAGATAGACCGGATCTGGCGGAGCGACAACGGAGTTCGAAGTCCGGTGCCGATGAGTACATCGATCTTGGTTGCGTGGATCGCGCCGCGAAGGACGCGACGCTTTCGGAGTTGGAACCCCGAAACCTTCAGACGCTTCAGCCCCTTTACCAGATCACCAAAGGGCGCGCCCGCATCGACCAAAGCGCCCAGCGTCATGTCTCCGCTGACGCCGGAAAAGCAATCGAAATGGAGATGTCTACCCACCTTATTCCTTTCTATTCGGTCCGGGCGCACGCCATCTTACCCAACGAGCTTCCGAACGGCAATCGCCTGCACACTGCATTGACAGTATGCGACCGCTGTGTTATCCCCTGTCCGGCCAAGCGGCCTGTCACGCCTAATTGAGAACCACAAGCTTCAAGACGTCTGTCTGGAATGATCAGCGCTTTGTCTGTCTTATCATCACCGATTTCCTCCCAAGTCCTGCGTCTGTGCTTCGCAGGGATCATCGCCGGCACGGCCCTTCTGGTGAGCTGCCCCGAATTCGCCCTGGCCAAGTCGAAATCAAATCGTGCGCCTCGGCCTGAACCTGAGCTGAAAGTTCTCGAGCTCAAGATCGAGCCGAATCCCTATGCGGTCTCAGCGGGGGCGCTGGAATTCTCCGCTTTGGTCCAGCTGCCGAAAGACTTGGATGGCGCGACGCTCTTGGAGGTCTCCTCGCTCGTAACCTCCCCGTCGAAGACATCCATCCGATTCTTGTCGATCCGCAAGCCACTGGAGCCCCAGGATGTCGCGGTAACCGGAGAAGGGTCGCGACCGAGGCTCTCGATTACCTTGACGTGGGACGGGATGGATCACAAGAAGGCGCCAGCGGGACCGGGAGAATACCTTTACGAATTCCGGGCAAAGCTGCTGACGAACGGTGAGAAAGGGCCGCGAACGCTGATGGTGTCGTGGCCGAAGCGAGGGACGCTGGAAGTGAAATGACCCGTCAGACGTAAGACCTTAGGCGATTCCGAACAAAGTCGCCTCCGCGCTTCACGCTTCACGCTTCACGCCTAACGCATTGATCCGGTGCGCCAGGCAACCGGCGCCGAATCCATTATCGATGTTCATCACCCCGACGCCGGCAGCGCACGAATTCAACATCGTGAGCAGCGCCGCAAGCCCGCCGAAACTGGATCCATACCCACGGCTCGTCGGTACGGCCACGACGGGACAATCGACCAACCCTCCGACGACGCTCGGAAGAACGCCGTCCATTCCGGCCACCACAACGATCACCCGAGCCTCCATGAGGCGCCTATGTCTTCCCAAGAGTCGGTGGATGCCGGCAACCCCCACGTCATAAAGAGTTTCAACCCGACTTCCCATCACCTCCGCCGTCACCCGTGCCTCTTCTGCAACGGGGATGTCCGACGTGCCGGCCGTGATCACCAACACATGCCCATGCCGCCGCCTTGCTGGATCTCGAACCGCTACGATCCGAGCATCGGGATGGTAGACCGCCCCGCGATGGAGACGTTTGATCAATGCCGCCACCGCCGGTGTCGCTCTGGTTGCCAGGAACGGGCGATGGTGTTTGAGGAGCGCCCTGGCTATGTCTCGAATCTGCCTGTGTGTTTTCCCGTCGCATAAGATCACTTCGGGGAACCCTTGGCGAATCGAGCGGTGGTGATCGAGAGAAGCAAAGCCGAGGTCCTCGAAGGGCAGGGACTGAAGCCGTTCCAGCGCAGAGGGGAGCGAGACCGAACCGGCCCGTACCCCGGCCAGGAGTCGCGCAAGCCGTTGCTGGTTCATGCCGTTCCCTTTTCCGGCTTCGCGTCCCGTTCCATGAGATCGCTCACGGCCCTGCGGCATGACTTGCCCTCGAACAGCACGGCGTTGATCTCCTGCACGATGGGCATGTCGACTCCGCCTCGACGGGCCAATCCCAACGCCGCTTTTGCCGTTCGCACACCCTCTGCGACCGCGCGCATGCTCCCGAGAATTGTCCCGAGCGATTCCCCTTTCCCTAACCGCACCCCTACTTGGTGGTTTCGGCTCAATGGACCGGTGCACGTGAGGACGAGATCCCCCATACCGGACAAGCCATAGAAGGTTCGGGAATCCGCCCCCATCGCCACGCCCAATCGAACCATCTCTGCAAGCCCTCGGGTGATGAGCGCCGCGCGCGTGTTGTATCCGAGACCTAGCCCGTCGACGACCCCGGCCGCCAACGCCATGACGTTCTTCAGCGCGCCGCCGAGCTGAACTCCGATCACGTCGTCGTCGGCATAGATCCGTAAGGCCGAAGACATGAACGTCCCCTGGACGGTCCCGACCACAGCGCGCTCTTTCCCCGCAAGGCAGAGGGCGGTCGGTTGTCCCCGGCTGACTTCCGCGGCGAAACTCGGTCCGGATAGAACCAGGGTCCGGCCCCTGAAAGACGCCGGCAGAACGTCGTCCATGACTTGCGTCATCAGCTTGAGAGTGTCCTCTTCGAGTCCCTTTGTTGCACTGATCACCGGCATTTCTCCTTGCAACAGAGGAGCGATCTGTTGCAGCACGGCTCTAGTCACGTGCGAAGGAACGGCAAATAGGAGGCCGTCGCCACCTTGCACAACCTCGCCTAAAACATTTGTGACCCGAAGGGAGGAAGGTAACGGCACCTCAGGCAGGTACTGCCGGTTTTCCCCACAGGACCGGATCGAATCGACTACATCCCGCTCATAAGCCCAGAGCCATGTCTCCACCCCCTTCTCAGCTAGATGCTTAGCCAAGGCAGTCCCCCAAGCACCGGCTCCGATTACGCCTATTCGACTGAGAGTTGACATCAATGAGTGTGGTTGGGGAGAGCGCCTGCACGCGGGTCCGGGATCGTCCTCGGCTGGCGGATGAGCGGATTATAGGAAGCGGTCCGTTGCCCTGTCAACGAAGCATCCGTTCATAAGCGGTACTCTATAGATGGTTCAACCAGACAGTCACGGAGGTCCTCATCTCATCAAGCTATGAATAACAAAGGGTTTCCATGCCTCCTTCTGGCACACCGCTTGCTGAATGCCCTCAAGATTTCGAAATTCCCTTCGGGCAGCCAGAAACGCCCGATATGATGGTCACAACGGCAACGGCTCTGCGAGGATTCAGAATGAAAACAGAACGTCGGTACTACGACATCCTATCTTCTCGATGCGGGATCCCCCTCCTGGCTTCAGCAATGGCTGTACTCCTCTGGACATCCTTGAGCTATGCCGAGACCTACGTCGGCGGCCAACTTGGGATGACCTTTCCTCAGCCCCTTAAGAGCGGTGACGTAACCCAGCACGGACTGGGCGGCTTGACCATATCGGATCAACCTCTGAAGAACTCGATCATGCTCGGAGCCAAGTTCGGCCATTATCTCTCCCGAGCTCGTTGGATAGGTATCGAGACGGGAATATCCTTCGCGAACCCCCATATCAAGGAAGGCTCGTTGAAGTTTACGGGTTCCGGAGGATCGGCAACCATCAGTGGGCTTTCCGGCGTCAACCACCGCATGGTGATCTGGGACGTGGCGACATTAATTGTTCGCTACCCCGGCTTCCGGCTGCAGCCTTACATCGGGATCGGGCCTGCCGTCCACTTTGCCAGCCTCAAGGGGCCGGCTTCGCCTCCGGGCCAGTCTGCCACAGCCATCGGCATGAATGTGGAGGCAGGTGCACGATATTATATGACTCGCCGAGTCGCCCTCTTCGGTGAATTGCAGTACCACAGGGCCCGCCTAGGCTACACGTCGAATGACGATAACCCCGCAGCCGATCCATTCGGATTTCGAGCCACCTATAGCGCCCTCACAGCGAGCGTCGGCGTGAGCTACCATTTCTAACCCCGCTGCTTTAAGGAGTTCCCTTCTTTCAGTCTTTCTCCCACCGCCGTGTTCAGGCTGCGTCCGCCTCCGCCGGTAACCGGGCCGATGGATTCTTAGCCCCTGTAGAAAACCTGAGCAAATCCGTGTAGCCTTGATACGAGACACCATGAAAACCTGTCCGTCCTGCCGCCGAGAAGTACCCGAGCTCTATCGCTACTGTACTCAGTGCGGACAGCGTCTGGATGCGTATCAAGATCCGGCGCCTGCCGGACCACCGTCCCCTGATCGCCCCGTCGATCAGGCAGATGCATTGAATCTAAACGTGCTGTACGGCATGGTAGCCGTCCTGGTTCTGGCTCTTCTTTTTCCTCCATGGGAAACTCCTCCGTCTCAGTCGCCGGAGTTTCTCGGACTGCACTTCGTCCTGACTCCACCCAGTCCTGAAGCGGTCGTCAGCCGGCTCTTGCTGACGATCGAACTGGTGACCATCTCTATTGCAGGTCTGTACGGCTCCTTCCTCTTTCGAAACCGATCGTAGGCTCCTCCCCCATGCTCCTTCCGATACATGCCCCACACACTGCCTGCTTGTCCTCGTCCTCATCCAGTTGGTGCTCGTTAAGGCCTGTCTCTCAAGTTTGATGCTTACGCGGCCGATACAGACTCGTTAGGGGTCCCCTCGGGATCCTGTGTAGTGGTATGGCTGAGTGTGAAGCCCGTGACCATCGATGGCTGAATTCCGCGCCCACATTACGGCATTGGCCTGCGCCGCTGCCTTGTTGACGAGTTGCATGGTGAAACCGGCACCGCTGACCCACGACGAGATCAGTCACCGCGTCAGCGCCGATCTCGATGCGCTCGCCCATGACTATGAGCCGATTACCAGGCCTATCAGTCTCTACGACGCGATCGCCCGGGCGCTGCGTTACAACCTCGACGCGAAGGTGAAAGCGATGCAAGCGGCGCTGGCCCATCAGCAGCTCGATGTTGCCAACTATGCCCTGCTGCCTCAGTTGGCCGTAAACGCAGGGTACGACGGCCGAAACAATTTCGCCGGCGGCAGCGCCCGCTCCCTCCTGGACGGTAGACCGGTTCTCGAGCCGTTCACTTCCATGGATCGCAACATCTTTACGGGAAATCTTGCGCTCAGTTGGGATGTGCTCGACTTCGGCCTTTCCTACATTCGGGCGAAGCAGGCGGGCGACAACGCCATGATCGCCGAGGAAGAAAAGCGCCGGATCGCCGTGCGATTGCTGCAGGACGTCCGGAGCGCCTATTGGCGGGCCGTGAGCGCCGAGCGTCTTCTCCCTCAGATTCAGGCGTTGGACACCATGGTGGGCAAGGCCCTCGCGCAGTCCCAGCTCATCTACGACAAGAAGCTTCAAACCCCATTGACTCCATTGAACTACCGGCGCGACATGTTGAACGTTCAGCGCGAGGTGCAAAAGCTTTATCGAGACCTGACGACCGCCAAACATCAATTGGCCTCGTTGATGGGTCTCCCGCCTGGGCGGCCCTATCAACTGCTCCAACCCGACAATCAAGGGGCCGTGCCGCTCGTCAATTTGGACGCGGATAGTCTGGAACAGCAGGCCTTGCTGTTCCGACCCGAACTGCGCGCGATCGATTACCAGAAGCGCATCAACGCCAAGGAAGCGAAGGCGGTACTCCTCGAAATGTTTCCCAGTCTGAAAATGCAGTTCGGCGGCTATTACAGCAGCAATACTTTCTTCCTCTACAAGGAATGGCTGAACTACGCGGCGCAAGTCAGTTGGAATCTGATCGGCGTGTTTCGTGTACCGGCAAAGCTCCGCGCAATCGAAGCGCACCGCAAGGTGTTGGAAGCGCAAAGCCTCGCCCTGACGATGGCCATCATCACGGAAGTGCATGTCGGCGCGGCCCAGTTCATGCTCGCTAAAGAGGAACTGGCCAACGCCAAACAGTACCGCGAGACTCAGAATGCCATTGCCGAACAGACCAGGCGTCTCTGGGTGACAAACAGCACGAGCGACCTGACGCTTGTACGGGAGAAAGTGAGCCAGATTCTGTCTGAAGTCCGCATGGACAGCGCCCAGGCCGGTATTGAATCCGCCTATGCGACGCTCAGAGCTGCGATCGGAGAGGAAGCGGTACCGCCGGCGGTCGAAGGCCAATCGATCGCAGAGCTTAGCGACTCGGTGCGCCGCCTATGGGAACCGGTCCGCACCGTGGGAAGCGCCCCGTCCCCGAATGAGGAGAACCATGCGATTTTGGTCGCCCACTAACGTCGCACTCGCGACCGCCGTCGGCCTTGTCGGGCTCGCGATCCAGAACGGTTGGTCTAACGGAGACCGGCCCATTCATGCCATCAAGTCCGGCCACGGTGCGATGCGCGGAGTCGTGCGGGCCTCCACGCAAGCCGTCCTCTACGCCCAGATTCAGGGCCGCGTCAGTCAGTTGCCCTATAAAGAGGGCCAGCGGTTCGAGAAGGGCCAGACGCTGGTTCAGATGGACTGCGACAAGTATCGGGCTGAATTGGCCGCAGCCCAGGCCGAACACGAGGTGAAGGACAAGATATTTAGGAACAATCTCGAATTGGCCAAACTCGACGGCGTCAGCAAGCTTGATCTTGAGACCTCAGAAGCCGAGGCGCGTAAAGCGTTCGCTTCTATCCGGGTCGCCGAAGTGAACGTCAAAGGCTGCCAGATCTCGGCTCCATTCGGCGGGCGAGTCGTGGGCGTCATGGTCAACGAGTTCGAAAACGTGTTTCCTAACGACAAACTTATCAGTCTGATCGACGACACCAGCCTGGAGATCGAATTGGTCGTCCCCTCGTCTGCGCTGTCCTCGCTCAAGCGCAAGGCTCACTTCACTTTCTTTGTTGATGAAACCAGAAGAGGATACCCCGCGAGGATCAAAGAGATCGGCGCAGCCGTTGATCCGGCCAGTCAAACAATCAAGGTCATCGGAGAGTTCGACAAACATCCTCCGGACGTGCTGTCCGGCATGAGCGGCACGGCGCATTTGTCCATAATTCAACCGTAATCCATGGCTCCGACCACCCAAACAGAGCCGACCGCTCAGCAGATTCCGACGTTGATTCATCTGGCGGCGCTGACCCATTTGGAGGGCCAAGTTCGCGCGGCCAAGACCGTTCAGGAACTCCAGTTTCTCTCCGTCAATGAAACGCGCAGGCTCGTTCCCTACAAACAGTTGTTTCTCTTGAGCGCCTCTCCGGTTCATTCCGATGCTTATCGCGTGACGCATGCCTCCAGCGTCGCCGTGGTGGACCGGGATGCGCCGATGATCGTCTGGCTCGAACAGGCGGTTCAGGCACTCCGTGAGAATGGCTCATCCGCCGAGCAGCCGATGGTGGTGACCTACGAGCATCTTCCCGCAACCCTCCGGGCTGGATGGGGGGAATTCGTGAAGGGCCAGGTCTTCTGGTGTCCGCTGAAGCATCCTGACGAAACAGTCCTCGGCGCCTGGTGGTTTGAACGGGACCTCCCCTGGCAAGAAAACGATGTCGCGATCGTGCATCGCTTGGCCGGCAGTTTCGCCTATGCTTGGAAAGCTCTCTCGAAGAGGGAACGCAGGTGGGGGAAAACGATCGGGAGGCCAACTTGGTGGTTGCTTTTTCTCGCCCTACTCGCAGCCTTCTGCGTCCCTGTCCGCATGTCGGTCGTAGCGCCCAGTAAAGTGATGGCCCGAGATCCCGCCGTGGTGAGCGCGCCGATGGACGGCGTGATCGCCGACGTATTGGTGCCGCCGAACCAGATGGTCCAGGAAGGCACCATGCTCTTTCGTTATGATGACACGACGCTGCGCAATCAATTTCGCGTAGCGGAAAAACAATTGGCCGTCGCACAAGCGGAACATGTTCAGGCGGTCCAAGCCGGATTCGGAGATCCCCGCCGGAAGGCCGATGCCCCTTTGAAGGAAGCGGAAGCCGAACTTCGCCGGACCGAGCTGGAATACGCGGCGGAGCAGCTCGATCAGGTGGAAGTGTTCGCCCAAAAGTCGGGTCTCCTCCTCTACAGCGACAGGTCCGACTGGGTGGGAAAACCGGTGACGGTGGGCGAACGAATCATGGAGATCGCCGACCCTAAGCAGACGGAGGTGCGGATCGACTTGCCGGTGACAGATTCCATCGTCCTTAAGGACGGCGCCGAAGCCATGATTTTTTTGAATGCGCTCCCTCTGGAGTCGTTTCCCGCTACAGTCGTTCACGCGAGCTATCATGCCGAGGTTCTACCCGGAGACATTCTGGCCTATCGGGTCACGGCGAAGCTGACGAAGCCGGATCCTCGAATCCGCATCGGCTGGCAGGGAACGGCGAAGGTATACGGCGAGAGGGGTCCCCTGGCCTACCTCCTGCTTCGGCGACCGCTTACCGCCTTGCGGCAGTGGATCGGATACTGAGCCGTGTTCATCCCAAGCTCATCAGGCGCCTCCGCTCCGGCACGCAAGCTTCCTTCCATTCGGAAGAATCTTGAATTTCATCGCGGCAACCCGACGTTGGACGGCGTCCCGACCTGGACGATTGTCGATCCGATCCGCAGCCGCTACTACCAGATCGAGTGGCCCGTGTATCAAATGATTCAACGGTGGGAAGCCGGAACCATCGAGCGGCTTCATGCGGCGATGGCAAGAGAAACCACTTGCGTTACGACTCTTGAGGACATTGAGGATCTGGTCAAGTTTCTTTACGCCAATAATCTGACCGAGCAGTCGGCCGGCGGCACCTACGCAGAGTATCAGTCGCAAGCCGAAGCCGGCCATCAGAGTTATTTGACGTGGCTCATCCATCATTATCTGTTCATCCGAATCCCGCTCGTCCATCCCGACGGTTTCCTGAAGGCCACACTCCCCCTCGTGGCTCCGCTTTATTGTGCGGCGGCAGGCTGGGCGATCGGGACGATGGGCCTCATCGGGTTGGTGATGGCCAGCCGGCAGTGGGACAGCTTTCTCGCGACGTTTCTGTATTTCTTTAATTGGCGCGGCGCGATCCTCTACAGCCTCTCGCTCGGCGCCGTCAAAGTGGTGCACGAACTCGGCCACGCCTACACCGCCACCCGCTTCGGCTGTCGTGTGCCGACGATCGGGGTCGCCTTCATGGTGATGATGCCGGTCCTCTACTCCGACGTGTCCGATTCTTACCGTCTGGCGTCAAAACGGAAACGTCTGTTGATCGCTGCCGGCGGCGTGATCGCCGAGCTAGGACTCGCGGCGATCGCGCTGACCGCGTGGGGAGTTCTGCCGGACGGCACGGCACGGAGCGTTGCGTTTATCGTGGCGACCACCAGTCTCATCATGAGCCTTGCCGTGAACCTGAACCCGCTGATGCGGTTCGACGGCTACTATCTGCTCGCGGACGGTCTGGGCATTCCCAATTTACAGGACCGGGCTTTTGCGTTCGGGCAATGGAAATTGCGTAGTCTGTTGTTCGGACGGCATCATGCTCAACCGGAGGCTGTCTCGACCTGGTTGGGCCGGACACTGGTCGCCTATGCTTGGGCGACGTGGCTCTACCGGCTGGCGCTCTTCACCGGCATCGCCGTGACCGTCTACCACTATTTCTTCAAGGCGCTCGGCATCATTCTGTTTCTGGTCGAGATCGTGTGGTTCATCGCGATGCCGATCGTGCGGGAGCTGACGGGCTGGTGGAAGAATCGCGCACTTTATGCCTCTTCGCCCCGCGCCTGGATCACCGCCTGCACGTTCAGCGCGATTCTTTCGCTCGCCTTCGTCCCCTGGCACACGCGCGTTGCTATTCCCGCCGTGCTCCAGAGCTCATCCTATGCCACGATCTACTCGCCGACCGCCGGGCGGATTCGGCAGACGATGGTCCAAAATGGGCAGCCCGTTCGCGCGGGTCAGACGCTCGTCGAACTGGAAAATCCGTGGCTCGCCAAGGAGTCGCACCTTGCGGAGATTAAGACGGCAATGTGGAACTTTCGGCTTAATCGTCAGGCCGGCCATGAGGAGGACCGCCAACAAAGACTCGCCATTGCAGAATCCTTGAGCGCGGCACTGGCCGAACTGGACGGCGTCCAGGAACAGCGGGACGACCTGGTTCTCAAAGCGCCATTCGACGGGATCGTGCGTGACCACGAAGACTCGCTGCACCCCGGCCGTTGGATAAGTGCCGCGGTTCCCGTGATCTATATGATTAGTCCCGTCCAACCCGAACTTACGGCATTCGTTCCGGTGGATGAACTGGCCTATGTGAACCCAGGTCAGACAGCACGCTTTGTTCCATCCGACCTGACCAGACCTTCCCTCACGGCACTGGTTGACGAGATCGCCGAGGTCGACGAACGCGATTTCAGCGTCCCCTACCTCGCTTCGATTTACGGCGGGGATGTGCCGGTCCGGAAGGACGACAAAGGCCGGCTCAAAGCCGACATCTATACCGGGTACGCCTACGGGTAACGGACTCATCTCCGCTCGCCGACCAAGCTGTGGCCGGGCTAGTGCAGATCGAGGGGGAATCGTCCAGCCTTGCCCGACGGGTCTGGGATCATCTCGTAGCGGTCCTGATCAGGGAGAGCGGGTTTTAGCGCTTCATACAGGAGTCCCATTTCGTCACAATCCGACGCAAACATTGCCATGACTCTCGTTACCCAGACGCAAGTTTAAGGTTGTTTCTGCGCGTTGTTTCCCGATCCCCGCCGATAGATTTAATTCTGATCTCTGGAGCGATCTCTGCATCATGAATGTGGTGGGCCTTTG
>JBBILH010000041.1:0-26636 GCA_037445005.1 Nitrospira sp. | reverse complement strand
ACGGGGCGCCCCCGTGTTCCTGCACGGTGGGGCTGTTCGCCGCGACAGGACCCGCGGCACGACTTCTCTAGGCCGAAACTATTTTCGGATCGGGGATAACCGCCGGTCACTGGGAAAGCATTTCCCTTCCTCCGGTCGATCTTGCCTAGCAATACTCATCGCACTCCGCGACGACGACGTTTTCCGTGGCATTTTCCCCGTCACTCGGCGCATTTCGCATGGCACAAGCCTTGAATAAGTCTCGCTCGGGCCGGACACGATCGAGCGATTCAACAGAAGGTAATGACGATGCAGTTCACGGGAATTCTTCCACAGGGATCACCAGGCGGAGTCGGGGCGACCGGCCTGCAGGCGCAGCCTGACCGGAAAGGGAATCAGGGCGAGCAAACTACCGGCGCAGGATTCTTGTCGTTGTTGCAAGGCGTTCCGTCCGAGCAATCCGCCGAATCGATCAGGGCGGAGGCCGCACTGCCGGGGGGCGATGCCGTTTTGGATGCGGAGGGGCAGTCTATTACCCTGGCCTTGAGCCTCGCCGGAGCCCTCCTCACGGGGAACGGTTCACCGCAATCGACGCAGATACAGGAAGTTCCCGCCCAGGCGCCGGTGCTCCCTGTAGCGCTGCCGTCGACGACGCCGTCGAGTTTGCCGCAGGAAACCACTCCTGCTCAAGTGGAGCCCGATTCTAACGGCGCACTCGCTCTTTCTATCGACGCGGGTCAGCTCACCGGTCCGGTCGGAATTACACAGCAGTCGGGAGTCTCGCTTTCTCAGGTCCCGGCGGGGTTGAGCGATCAAGAAACACAACGTTTCGTGAGCCGGGTTGAGGAGCCGAACGTCGCCGGAGCCATACTGTCTCCTCAAGAGCAACAAACAGACGGAGTCGATGAAGGGGACATCCCGGGCTTCTCGCCGACCAAGCAACAAGAGGGCATAGCAACATTAGATCAGGAAAAGACCGCGTATCGGGCCAGCCAGGGCGCCGTCGGATCGGCGAAGGGGACGGTCGATGTTGCGCGTGATCCTGTGACCATCGACGAAACACTCGTTACCGATCCTGTCTTCCGGCTTCCGGAAAATCGGCCGTCTGACGCTTCCAAGAGCGATGCCGTCTTAAACGGCGACAGAACCTCGCCTATCGAGGTTCAGAACCTGCGAGCTGAGACATCACGTCCGCTCGCTCAATTCGCCGGGCTGGAATCAAGACCGGAGTTTCAATCGTCCGATCAGGATCAACAGGCCGCCTTTACTTCTGGAAAAGACACGGGATCACACGATCAAGCGGCGCCGGGCCAATTCGGCGGCAGCGCGGCGTTGTCGACGCATGGGCAAGAGTTCGCCGTTGCAACGAATCCGGCAGGCCGGAATTCAACGCTCCCTACGCCGTCACAGCCGACGGCGCCTCCTGTCCCGAGAGCGCAGCTCTCGTCTGAGGCTCCGGCGACTTCACCCGCACCATCCGTTCAGTTCGATCTTCCGAACACCGACTTCGGCCATCTCCGTGTCCGCGTGGTGCTTTCGGACCAGACGGTGCATACGCACATGGTGACCGATCGCGCGGATCTCGGCCGTCTTCTAGTCGACCGGCAGGACTACCTGGGGGCGCAACTGTCCACGGCGGGATTGGATCTCGGGCAATTGCGCGTTCAAGTGGATCGGCAGGGGCATTTCCACCAGGGATACGAATCGCCGCATCGCCAGGACGGGCGGTTTCATCAGGCGGCGGGCGAGCAGCCGCAGGACCGGCACGCGCCGGCATCCGGGCAATCGCGAGAGCGCGCCGGGGTGCTCAGTCTTTTTGCGTAACCGAGAGAGAGGTTGAAGACGATGAACACGATCAGCGATATCGGGTCGATTACACAAGCGGCTGAAACGGCGCTCAAACCCAGGGAGTTGGGGCAAGACGACTTCCTGCGCCTGCTCGTGACGCAGCTTCAAAACCAGGACCCGCTGAAGCCGGTCGAGAATCAGGAGTTTGTCGCTCAACTGGCGCAGTTCAGCCAGCTCGAGCAAAGCGCCAAACAAGTGAAGCTGCTGGAAGAGAACATTGCCGCCCAGGCGGCCGGACTCCAGTTCTCCATGCTGCCGCTTGTCGGGCGGGAAGTGCGATTCGATGGCGCGTTGGTGCAATTGGAGGACGGACCCGTTCCGATGCAATTCACCCTGTCTCAGGATGCGGCGTCGGTGGGCATTTCCGTGCTCGATGGAACGAACAAGGTAATACGGACCATTGCGCTGGGCCCGCAGCGGGCCGGCGATACGACGGTCAATTGGGACGGGCGTGATCAAAACGGCGCCGCCGCGGCGCCGGGTCTCTACCGGTTCGCCGTCACCGCCCTCGATGCGCGCGGCGAAGCGATCTCGGCCGCGACGACGTCGACAATGAGAGTGACGGGCGTGCGGATGGAAGGCGGACAACCGCGCGTGATGGTCGGCAACTTCGCCCTTGAGCCGGAACACATCATCGAACTGCACTGACAACGAAACGACGATCGCATTTACCGAAGGAGGAACGCATCATGGGGATTCTGTCTTCACTGTTTGCCGGGGTCAGCGGATTGAACGCCAACGGGACGGCGCTCTCCGTAATCGGCAACAACATCGCCAACCTCAGCACCGTCGGTTTCAAAAGCAGCAAGGCGTCGTTCGCCGACTTGATCAGCTCGTCGATCTCCGGAGGATCCGGCGCGATCCAGACCGGCATCGGCGTGGCCTTGACGTCGGTCCAAGGCAACTTCTCTCAGGGCTCGCTGGCGACCTCGACCAACGTGTTGGACCTGGCGATCGACGGCAACGGATTCTTCATCGTCGAAGACGCGCAAGGGGGGACGTTCTATTCCCGCGCCGGCCTGTTCCGGCTGGACAAGAACAACAACGTGGTCGACCCGACGGGCTTCAAACTCCAAGGATTCCTGGCGGACACGACCGGCACGATTACCGGGACGATCGGGGACATCTCCCTCCCGACCACCACCGCCTCCCCGCGCGCCACGACGACCGCGTTCGTCGCCGCCAATCTAAACTCGTCCACGACGCAAACCGGCGTCAGCGCAAATGTGGTCGGCTCTGCGGCGTCGACGACGACCACCGCCGCCGGCAACAATTCTTTCACGATCAACCTGAACGGCGACGGCGCGCAGACCGTGACGGTGGCCAACGGGTTGACGGGGTCTGCCCTGGCGACCGCCATTCAAAACGCCGTTCGCGCTCTGACTCCGGCGGATCCGTTCAAGTCCGCGGCCTACTCCGGGTTCACGGCGACGGTAAACTCGGCCAACGTGTTCACGTTCCGGTCCGGAATCACCGGCACGACGAACAACGCTTCGTCCAGCACGGGAACGGTGGTGGTGGCGGCCAACGGCGCCGACACCTTGGCGGCCAATCTCAACATGACGGCCGGGACTTCCACGACCGGCACGGACTTCCAGTTGGCCAATCCGAGCGCCACGTCGGATTTCACGACCTCGATCACGACGTTCGATTCGCTCGGAAACAGCCATCTCCTCACGACGTATTTCACGAAAATCGGAGACAACACCTGGAACTACAATGTCGTAGCGTCCACCAGCGACGTCGTTACGGCCAACTATCACAGCAGCAATATCGATACGACGCTCGGAATCGTCCGCGTCGGATCCGGCACCTTGACCTTTGCCACGAACGGCACGCTGGATCGGGAAAGCGTGGTCACGCGGTACGACACCGGAACCGCCGCCGGCACGCAGGGCACGACGCCGGGGGAGCTTCAGATCGATTTCAACGGCGCGACCGCCGATCAGCTCATCGTGATGAATTTCGGCAGCAGCGTCACCACGGACGGTGGATCGGGATTGGATGGCACGACTCAATTCGGGTCGAACTCGGCGCTGGTTCAACAGACGCAGGACGGTTTTGCGGCGGGCGCGTTACAAGCCTTCTCGGTCGACACCAACGGCATCATCAACGGCCGGTTCTCGAACGGGCAGCTCCGCGCCCTTGCGCAGGTGGTGCTGGCGCGATTCCCGGACCCGATCGGGCTGACCAGGACCGGGAAGAACACCTTCGCGCAATCCGGCAACTCCGGACAGCCCGTCACGGGGACGCCCGACAGCGCCGGACTCGGACGCGTGCTGTCGAATTCGCTGGAACTCTCGAACGTGGACCTGGGCGAGAGCTTCATCGACATGATTGCGGCGCAACGGGGTTTCCAGGCCAACTCCCGCGTCATCACGACGTCGGATGAAATTCTTCAGGAACTTGTGAACTTGAAACGATAGCCCGCATCATTCATGACGGTTCGCCGCGAAATCGCGGGGTCGCCAAGCGAGACGGGCGCGTGGAGCCCGCCCGCCAAACCACACTTCGTGCGACCCCGCATGTCAAACGTGTGCGGGGATAAGTCCTTTGCCTCCCGATTCGCATGGCGGCTTGCCGCAGCGACAAACGCGCGATAGCAGTAGAAGCGCTCATGAATAGCTCGGGCTGGGCGAAGCGGAGGGGGCGGCGCGCGCCCCCGTCGATGCGATAAGTCCCGCCGGCCTTCCTCCAATGCGTCAGCGCTCTGACGCCGTCAAAGTTCTGACGCGCCGACGATCGCCCATACCTCCGTCGCCCTTACAACAGCCTGATATTCGCATCAGTTCACGCGTCGGTTCGGACGCATCGTCAACAAACCGATGGCATATGCATTGCACTGAGTCAATCCCGCGACAATCGTCTACTCAACGGAGGACTGTATGGCTGACGCAGCGGAAGAGAAACCGGCCGGCGCCGCGCCGGCGCCGAGCGGCATTCCCATCAAGCTCGTGATCATCGTCGGGGTGATCGCCCTGGTCATGGGATTGGGCGGCGCGTTTGCGGTCGTGAAACTCATGGGCGGCGGCCACGCCGGCGGCGAGGAACCGAAGGCGGAAGCCGCATCGGAGAAGAAAGGCGGGCATGACGAGCCCGCCGCTAAGGCGGCCTCCGGCGGCCACGGCGCGGCCCCAGGCGCCATTTTCGATCTGGATCCGTTCATCGTGAATCTCGCCGACGCGCCGGAAATCCGCTACCTGAAACTGACCGTGAAACTGGAAGTGGATGCAGCCGATCCGGCAGGGGAACTTGGTCCCAGAGTCCCGCAGATCCGCGACACGATCCTCGTCCTGCTCAGCAGCAAAGACGCGGCCGCGGTCAAGACATCGCAGGGGAAGTTCCAGCTGCGCGATGAAATCACGAAGCGGATCAACGACGTGCTGCCGAAAGCGCTGGTGCGGACCGCCTACTTCACGGAATTCGTCGTTCAGTAACGGAGCCGATCCGCCGCATGGAAAAGATCCTGTCACAGGAAGAAGTCGACGCCCTGCTCAAGGGCGTCGTGTCCGGCGACGTCGACACGGCGCCGAAAGAAGAAGAGGCGACCGGCGCGAAGAAGTTCGATTTGTTCAATCAGGAGCGGATCATCCGCGGGCGGATGCCGACGCTCGAGCTGATCAACGACCGGTTCATCCGGCGGCAGTCCGTCTCTTGGACGAGCGCGCTGCGGGATCAAGTCGATTTTGTGATCGTCGGCACCCAAATCATCAAGTTCGGAGAGTTTCTCAAGAAGATTCCGTTGCCGTCCTCCTTGAGCGTCTTTCACATGGCGCCGTTGCGTGGTAACGGGCTCTTCGTGATGGACGCTTTCCTCGTCTATCTGATCGTGGATTACTACTTCGGAGGAAAAGGACAAACGCACGTCAAGCCAGAAGGGCGTGATTTCACGCCGATTCAAGTGCAGATGATCAAGAAACTGGTGGGGCAAGCGTTCGCCGATCTGGAGTTCGCGTGGCAGGCGCTGATGAACGTGACGATCAATCATGTCCGTTCGGAAAGCAATCCGCAATTCGCCATGGTCGTCACGGCGTCCGAACTGGTCGTCGTCATCACTCTGCAGGTGATTCTAGGGGAGACGACGCGCGAACTGTTCATCCTCTATCCCTACTCGATGCTGGAGCCGATCAAGGAAAAACTCTATTCGGGTCTCGTCTCTGATCAGGTTGAGCAGGACGGCAGCTGGGGCGCAAGGTTCCGGGAAAACCTTCAGGAATGTCCGCTGACGGTCACCGTCCGGCTCGGCACGGCCACCGTCAACGTGCGCGACGTGCTTAACTTTTCGCCCGGCGACGTTCTCGTACTCGACCAGCGACCGGATGATCCCATGGAGTGCTCGATCGAAGGGTATCGGAAGTTTCTCGGCAGTCCCGGCGTGTTCCGGGGAAACCATGCGTGCCGCATTACAAAAGTCTTGTCGTAGGGGGGCAACACCCTTCTGACCACGCAAAGCGCCGCGGTGTCCGCTCCCCCTCGCGCAAGCTGGTCAGATCCCGCGCGATGCGCGGGAAACGGTACCCGGCCCCTCCCATAAGGAGAACGTGTATGGCGAACGTCGATGTCAGTCCTCCTGCCGGCAATGCCGCCGAGGCCCAGCCTCCTGAGGCTCAACCGGCGTCGTTTCCGCCGGTGGAGAAAGCCCCCGTGACCGGGGGAGCCAACAACCTGGAGTTCATCCTCGACATCCCCATGCAGGTGACCGTCCAAGTGGGGTCCGCGCGCATGCAGATTCGCGAGATCCTTCAATTGGGCCAGGGCTCGGTCATCGAGCTCGAGAAACTGGCCGGTGAACCGATGGAAGTGCTGGTCAACAACAAGCTCGTCGCCAAGGGCGAAGTCGTGGTCGTGAACGACAAGTTCGGGATCCGCCTGACGGACGTCATCAGCGCCGCGCAGCGCGTGCAACAGCTGGGATAGCACGGAGCTCAAGATGGAACTCTGGGACATGGCCGTGCGGATGGCGTCCTCGCTGGCGCTCGTTGTGGCGATGATGCTGGCGCTCGCGGCAGCCGCCAAGCGCCTGGTCGGCAGCCGAATGCCGTCGTCGTCGCGCGGGGCCGTGGTGCAGATTCTCGGCAGCGGGTATCTCGGCCCCAGGAAAACGGTGTCGCTGGTGTCGGTGGCGGGCGAACTCCTGATCGTAGGGACGACCCAGACGGATATCGTTCCCTTGGGCCGGCTCTCCGATGCGGAACAAATCAAGCGCGCGCTCGCCGACAGTCCGAACGGAGGGGTCGCCGCACCTGAGCCCTTCTGGTCCCAGTGGTGGTCGCCCCCCTCAATCGGTCCATCGGAAAATTCCCGCACAGCCCCCTCGGCCGGAACCGACGGTGCGGAGGGCCATGCATCACGTTAGCTTCCTTTGCGTCTCTATCGGACGGGCGATCCCCCGTTGGAGACTCGCGGCGGGTGTGACCGTCCTTGCGGCCTGTTGCGCGCTCGGTCTGCCGTCGCCTGTATCGTCGGCGGAAGGTCCGGCGATTACGATCGATCTCGGTAAAGGCGGAGGAGCGGGTCAGACCGCGGTCGTGTTCCAGATCCTTGCGTTGCTGACGGTACTGTCCCTCGCGCCGGCATTCGCCATTATGGTCACCTCCTTTACGAGGATCGTCATCGTGCTCTCGTTTCTTCGTCAGGCCATAGGGACGCAACAGGTGCCGCCGAATCAGGTGCTGATCAGTCTTGCCCTGTTTCTGACCGTCTTCGTCATGGCGCCGGTCGGACAAGCCGTATACAGCGAAGCCCTTCAGCCGTTGTTCGCGGAGCAAATATCGCATGAAGACGCCTGGAAGCGCGGTATCCAGCCGGTTCGGGCGTTCATGCTGAAGCAAATGCGCGAAAAGGACCTTGCGCTGTTCATCGATTTGGCGAAACTGCCCGAGAAGCCGTCGTCGACCGAACAGGTGCCGACCTATGTGGTGATTCCGGCTTTCGTGCTCAGCGAGCTGCGCGCGGCCTTCCAAATCGGGTTCCTCATCTATATTCCGTTTCTTATCGTGGACATGGTGGTCGCCAGCGTCCTGATGTCGATGGGCATGATGCTGTTGCCCCCTGTTCTGATCTCGCTTCCGTTCAAGCTCATTCTGTTCGTCCTGGCCGACGGCTGGTACTTGATCGTCGGATCGATGGTCCGGAGCTTCCAGTGAGCCCGAAAGGCGTGAAACGCGAAACGTTGAGCGGAGCAGGGAGTTTCATGTCTCAGGTTCCATGTTCAATGTTTCATGTTATCCGGATCAGCGCTTCAAACCTGAAACATGGAACAGGAACATGAAACCTCGGCGATTCACGCTTCACGAAGGACGGTCATGACTCCGGATATGGTGGCGCAGATCGGGCGACAAGCATTGGAGACGACGGTATTGGTCTCGGCCCCGATGCTCGGATTGAGCCTGTTGGTCGGTCTGCTGGTCAGCCTGTTTCAGGCCATGACGCAGATCAACGAGGCGACCTTGACGTTCGTCCCCAAGATGCTGGCCCTGTTCGTGGCGACGCTCTTGTTCTTCCCGTGGATGCTCGACGTACTGGTAGGGTTCATGGCCGAGATGCTGGCCAACATTCCCAACTACGTGCGAGGGTCGTGAGGGAGCGCTCATGAATCAGGTAATCGAGATCGCCCTTCCACAGTTTCACTCCGCTCTGATCGTCATGTTCCGGACGGCCGGCATATTCGCCGCGTTGCCGGTGCTGGGAAGCCGGACCATTCCCATGCAACTGAAGGCGGGATTGGTCCTGCTGCTGGGATTGGTCTTGGCGCCGCTGCTTCCGCCGATGCGACTCCCGTCGGACCCGCTGCTGTTGGGAGCCGGCATGGCGGGAGAAACGCTGATCGGCCTCGTGATCGGGTTGGCCGTCCGACTGTTCTTCGCCGCCTTGGAGGTCGCAGGAGATCTCATGGGCACGCAGATGGGGTTCAGCGTCGCGCAACTCATCGATCCGGTAAGCGCGCATCAGACGCCGCTCGTGGCGAGTTTTCAAACCGTCCTTGCGTCGCTGACGTTTCTCACGTTGAACGCGCACTACTTCGTCGTCGGTTCAGTAGCCATGAGTTTCGAGACGATCGCCCCGTTCAGCGGCCGCTTGTCCGGAGGGCTGGTAAACGACGTCCTGTATCTGACGCAGCAGGTGTTCGTCGTGGCCTTGAAGCTGGGAGCGCCGGTGCTGGGCACGGTGCTCGTGATCAACGTCATGATGGCCGTCCTTGGACGCACGGTTCCCCAATTGAACGTCTTCGTCATGAGTTTTCCCCTCACGATTGCCGGGGGCCTCATGGTGATGGGACTGGCGTTGCCTTACTCGGTCGGCCTGTTCGAATCGGAGTTCGCGAGGCTGGAGGAAACGCTCCAGGGGCTTTTGAGGGTGCTTGGCCATGGCTGAACTCGAGAATCGGACGGAACAAGCGACCCCTAAGCGGCGAGCCCAGGCGAGGGCTCGCGGCGAGGTCGCCGTCAGCCGTGACGTGTCGACCGCCGCGGTGCTGTTGGGGGCCGTAGGGCTCCTGTACTTGCTGGCGCGTCCCGGGATGATGAAACTCAGCGGGCTGCTACGGGAATGGCTGGCCTCCCTGTCCGACGCCGGAGTCCATCAGCGCCTGACCTCTGAATATGTATTGCAGATGGCCTTGAAGACGGAATCCGACCTCCTGCTGTTTCTGATGCCGATGCTCGCCGGCGTCGCGGCGCTGGGTGTGGGCGCGACGGTCGCCCAGACCGGCGTCGTGTGGAAAACCGAAGGCCTCGGGTTCGACCTCGCCCGCTTGAACCCTCTCCCCGGGCTGGGGCGCATGTTCTCGATGCGCTCGCTGGCGGAGCTGGTGAAGAGCTGTCTGAAGGTCGTCTGCATCGGCTCGGCGGGATTCTACGCGATTCGCGACGATCTCGGCGCGCTCCCGGAGCTCGTTCAGTATCCGCTTGACGGCATTCTTTCGGTGGTCGGCGGACTTCTCTTCAAGTCCGCGCTGTCCGCCTGCCTTGCGGTGGCCGGCCTGGCCGCAGCCGATTACGGCTACCAACGATTCGAGTTCGAACGCAAACTCAGGATGACCCGCGATGAAGTGAAAGAGGAACTGCGCGAATCCGAGGGAGACCCGCAGATCCGTTCACGCATCAGGACCGTCCAGCGCGACATGGCGAGAAAACGCATGCTGGCCGACGTCAAGAAGGCGGACGTCGTGGTGACCAACCCCGACCACTTGGCCGTGGCGATCTGGTACGACCAGGAGAAGATGGCCGCGCCGATCGTGGTGGCGAAGGGCGCCGGCTATCTCGCGCAACGGATCAAAGAGCTTGCGCGAGAGCACGGCGTCATCGTCATTGAGAACAAGTTCGTCGCGCGGACGCTCTACAAACTGGTCGAGATCGGCCGTGAAATTCCGTCCGACCTCTATCGCGCCGTCGCCGAGATTCTGGCTTATGTCTATCGCGTGCGCGGCAAAGCGCCGGCGGACAGTGCCTAACCGGAGACCCTCTCGATGAGTGCATCCGAACAGACCGCCGTGCCCGTGGGCTCGATCAAGCACTCGGACGTCCTGATGTCGGCCGGCGTCGTCGCCGTGTTGATGGTGATGCTTCTGCCGTTGCCGCGGTTCCTGCTGGACCTCCTGCTGAGTTTCAACATCACGCTCTCCATCATCATCCTCTTGGTGGGGCTCCAAGTCAGGAGGCCGCTCGACTTTTCGGCCTTCCCGTCGATTCTACTCATGGTGACCCTTCTGCGCCTCTCGCTGAACATCGCTTCCACCAGGCTGATCCTTCTGCACGGCAACGAAGGCGTGACCGCGGCCGGGGAGGTCATCCGGGCGTTCGGTAACTTCGTCGTCGGCGGAAATTATACGGTCGGCCTGGTCGTCTTCACGATTCTCGTCATCATCAATTTCGTCGTGGTGACCAAAGGCGCGGGGCGGGTGGCCGAAGTGGCGGCGCGTTTTACGTTGGACGCCATGCCGGGCAAGCAGATGAGCATCGACGCGGATCTGAACGCAGGCATGATCAACGAGGCCGAGGCGCGCCGGCGGAGAAAACTCATCGCGGACGAAGCGGATTTCTACGGGTCCATGGACGGCGCGAGCAAATTCGTCCGCGGTGACGCCATCGCTGCGGTCATCATCGTGCTCGTCAACATCGTCGGAGGGTTGACCATCGGCGTGCTGCAACAGGGGATGACGATGGCGGCGGCGGCCCAAACGTACACGCTCCTCACCGTCGGCGAAGGTCTCGTGGCGCAGATCCCCGCGCTGATCGTGTCGACTGCGGCCGGTATCGTCGTGACGCGAGCCGCGTCCGAGTCGGATCTCGGATCCGACATCACCAGACAGGTGCTGACCTCGCCGAAGTCGCTGGGGACCGCCGCCGGCATCCTGCTGGCCCTCGGGCTGGTGCCTGGACTGCCCCACTTGGCGTTTCTCACGTTCGGCGGGGCGGTGGCCTGGATGGCGCAGGACATGCGCCGCCGGGAACAACAGGCGCTGTCCGCGCCGAAGGCCGAAGCCATTCAGCCGAAAGCCAAGGCGGAGGATGCCGTCACGAGCGTGGCGCCGCTGGACCTCATGGAGGTACAGGTCGGGTACGGCCTGATCAGTCTCGTGGAAGGCCAACAAGGCGGTTCGTTGCTCGACCGGATCAAAGGCCTTCGCCGCCAGTTCGCCGAAAGCATGGGGTTCGTCATCCCCCCCATCCATATCCGTGACAATCTTCAACTCCGACCCAATGAGTACGCCATCATGCTCAAGGGCGTCGAGTTGACCAAATCGGAAATTCTTCCGTCCCATGTGCTGGCCATTGATCCCGGAACGGCGCAACGCGGAGCGGTTCAGGGCATCGCCACCAAAGAACCCGCGTTCGGCCTGCCCGCGCTCTGGGTTCCTGAGGCGTCACGCGAGCAGGCACAGATGGCAGGTTACACGGTTGTGGACGCGGGTTCCGCGATCGCCACACATCTGTCCGAGGTGATCAAGCGGCACGCTCACGAATTGGTGGGGCGCCAGGAAGTGCAGGGCCTGCTCGACGAACTGGCGAAAGTCCATCCGAAGCTGGTGGAGGAGCTAATTCCCACCGTCCTCCCGCTCGGCGGCGTGGTGCGGATTCTGGCCAATCTACTTCGCGAAGGCGTGCCCATTCGAGACCTTCGGACGATTCTGGAATCCGTCGCCGACCAGGCGCAGCAGACGAAGGACACGGACGCGCTCACGGACGCCGCGCGGCAGGCGTTGGGCAGGACGATCACGAGGCAGTACCTCGGCCCGGACGGGACGCTTTCCATAATCAGCCTAGACCCTCGGCTGGACAGGACACTTGCGGACCATGCCCTTCCGGGTTCTAACGGCTCCGTCGCCACAATGGATCCGGCGCTGCCGCAGCAGGTAGTGGTGGCGCTGAAGCAGGCGGCCGAGCGCGCGGCGACGAGAGGCCATCAGCCGGTCGTGCTCTGCTCTCCGGCGAGCCGCCGTTACCTGCGGAAATTGACCGACCGGGTTCTGCATACCGTGCCGATCCTTGGGATGAACGAGATCGACGGCGCGGCAAAACTGCAGGCAATCGAGACGGTCAGGCTGGAACTGGGTAACGCCTAAACGGGGGTTGCGCCATGCAGATAAAAGTATTTCACGCGTTCACGATGCAGGAAGCGATTCAGGCGATCAAGGCGGAACTTGGTCCCGACGCCGTCATCCTGTCGACGAAGGATATCCGTCAAAGAGGCCCCGTGGCCAGATGGTTCGGCCGTCCTCTCATTGAAGTGACGGCGGCAATCGATCGTCGCGAACCTCCGACGGAAGCCCCGCCGCCTCCATCCGGGAAATCGATCCCGCAGGTCCGTCGCGATCCGTCTCCCGATCCCGCGATCGTGCCGGTTTCCCGATTCCAGGAGACGCTCCGGGGTCTGACCCCTGACGCCCCGCCGCCAAAGTTGACGCCGAAGCGGGCCGCCGCTTCGCCCGGAGAACTCCTGAAGGAGTTGCGCAGAGCTCCGATCGGCGCTCCCCGTTTGGCCAGGGTCCGTGATGAATTGCGCGGGCTTCATCAGCATCTTCTCGAAGCCTATCCGGAGGATTCGGTCGCGACGCCCAAGAACGTGCCGGGTTCGATGACGGCCCTCTATCGGGATTTTGTGACGCGAAGCCTCGCCGTCTCCACGGCGGTCTCATTCGTGCAATGCCTCCATGACCGACTGTCCGGGGACGCGCGCCAGGATCGGGAGGCGGTCCGCACGGCGTTTCGGGAATTGGTGAAACGGGAAATGGCGGAGGGCGTACCGTTGGCCGCAGCCGAGGACGACAAGAAAGTGGGGGTGTTTTTCGGTCCGTCGGGGTCAGGCAAAACGACGGTGATCGCCAAGCTCGCCGCGGCGCTGCTGGAGCAAGGGCGTACGGTCGCCCTCTTGTGCATGGACGTCTATCGACCTTCCGCGGTGGAACAACTTCGGAGCTATGCGGAGGCGCTCGAACTGCCGTTTGCGACGGCCGGCTCGCGCCAAGCGGCGGCCGGGCGGTTGCGGCGTTTTTCGGACGCAGACACGGTGCTTGTGGACACCGGCGGCAGGAACATCATGGACGCGGGATACTTGAGCGACATCCGTTGGTTGACGACGCTTGATCACGTCGTCGAAACCCATCTCGTCTTATCGGCGACGACGAGGGAGGAAGACCTCTCGGCGACGGTGCGCCGCTGCGCCGAGTATTCGGTCCGTCGGCTCCTCTTCACGAAGCTCGACGAATCCACGGGAATCGGCAGCCTTTTGAACGTGCACAAGCAAAGCCGCATTCCCTTCTCGTACTTCAGCACCGGACCGCGCGTGCCTCACGATCTCGAAGTGGCCGGGCCCGAACGGTTGGCCGATCTGTTGTTTGAGGGGACGATCAGAGAAGAGCGGACGACGGAGACACGAATCGCCAAAGTGGTCGGTGAAAGCATGGGGTTTGAAGCCGAGAGCTTGTCCGTTTAGCAAAGCCTGTCGGGTCGAAGGAGGATCATTTCATGAGTCATTCAGTGCAAGAGTGCGGCGCGGGCCCGTCATCCGCCGTCACAGACAGGCCTCCCGTACAGGTCATCAGCGTCACCAGCGGCAAGGGAGGCGTGGGAAAAACCAACGTGGTCGCCAATTTAGGGGTGGCACTCGCGCGTGAGGGCAAGAAGGTGCTGGTGTTGGACGCGGATCTCGGGTTGGCCAACCTGGACGTGCTGCTGGGGCTGGTGCCCCAATGGACGATCGAACATGTGTTGAACGGGACCAAGCGCCTGGGGGACATCCTGCTGGATGGACCGGGCGGCATCAAGATTCTTCCCGCGAGCTCGGGATTGCCGCAGCTTACCGCGCTGTCGGAAGCGCAATTGCTGGTGCTGCAGGACGAGATCGAGCGGCTCACCCAGGCCTACGACGTACTCTTGATCGATACCGCCGCCGGGATTTCCTCGAACGTGACGTTTTTCGCCAGCGCCGCGCATGAAATCATCGTGGTGGTGTCGCCGGAACCGACGTCGCTGACCGACGCCTATGCACTGATGAAGGTCCTGTCGCGCCGCCATCGCGAACAGCGGTTCCGGGTGCTCGTCAACATGGTCAAGCATCAGCGTGAAGCGATTCACGTATTCCGGAAGCTGGATCGGGCGGCCGAGCGCTTTCTGCATCTGTCGCTGGATGCGATCGGCTTCATTCCGCAAGACGACTATCTCCCGTTGTCGGTAACGGAGCAGCGGGCTGTCGTCGACCTGTTTCCGAAAGCGCCTTCCAGCAAGGCGTTCCTTCAACTGGGTTCGGCGGTCGCCAAGTGGGAACCGGCCGCCCATCCCAAAGGCACCGTCCAGTTCCTGTGGCGGCATTTGTTGAGGTAATCGAGACACCTTTCACATAAGCACAAGTGGGGATCATGAATAAGACTACCGCGCGACAACAGATGACATGCGTTGCCGACGATGACGCGTCTCGAGAGCAAATAATTCGCGAATTCGCCCACGTCATCAGGGCGATCGCGCATCGCTTGGCCTTCAGGCTCCCGGCATATCTGGACGCCGAGGACTTAATCTCGGTGGGCGTGATCGGCTTGATGGACGCGATGGAAAAGTACGACCCCTCCAGGGAGGCCAAATTCAAAACCTATGCGGAATTCCGCATTCGGGGGGCCATGCTCGACGAAATCCGGTCGATGGACTGGATTCCGCGCTCCGTGCACGAGCGGATCGCGCAGCTTCAGAGGACACAAACCGAGCTGATGACCCGTCTCGGCCGTCCCGCGACCGACGAAGAAGTCGCGGCGGCGCTGAAGATGTCGGTTTCTGAGCTGGACGATTTCCTCTCGAAATCGCGCGGCGCGGTGCTCATCAGCCTGGACGATTTGGGCATTCAAGAACCGGACGGGAATAAGATCCTCAAAATGTTGGCCGACCGCCAGCATCCCGATCCGCTCTCGATGATCGTCAATGAGCGGGAGCGGGAAAGTTTGGGAAGAGCCATTCAGCAGTTGCCGGAGAAGGAACGGATGGTCCTGACGCTCTACTACTATGAGGAACTGACGATGAAAGAAATCGGCAAGATCCTCAAAGTGACCGAATCCAGAGTCTGTCAGATTCACACGAAGGCCGTGATGCATTTGAAAGTGACGATGGAAGCGCTGCAATGAACGGCCGCATGCACAAGCAATATGGGCGAGCGGAGTGTTCTTCCGGGCGGGGCAAAAACTTCCCGGCCCGGCAGGAAGTGCCTGACCACTGTGCTGTTGGACGGCCGTCGATGCGGCGACGGCATCTCAATTCACGTGCGCGTTTGCAGGATACGGAACCCGTGATCACGTTAGGGGCGAATGGCATGCATGTTGCTAATTTTTTCCACGGATCAAGAAGGGGAAGGACCAGATGAACCGCGCGATCTATCCGGTGTTGTCGGGAGCGTTGGCGCAGGAGCGAAACCTCCAGGTGTTCTCCAACAACATCGCCAACGTCAATACGCCCGGTTTCAAGCAGGACCAGCAGGGATTTCGAGCCGTCATGTCGCGGCGCGTAGCCGGGCCGGGGCCGGTTGCCGGAATTCACAGTATCGCGCAACAGATCATCTCGACGCCCGGCGGCCCGAACGAGCGCGTCTACACGGCGCCGTCTCATACCCGCACGACGTTCGAAGCCGGCCGGACCAGAATCACCTCGAATCCGCTGGATATTGCGATTCAAGGCGACGGCTTCTTCGAAATCAAGACGCCGAACGGGATGCGCTATTCCCGCAGCGGGATGTTTTCTCTCGACAACAAGCGACGGCTTGTCACCAATACCGGATTGCCCGTCATGGGGCTCAAGGGCGAGATCACCGTGCCCTCAGGGACGATCCAAATCAACGGCGTGGGGGAAATCCAGGTGGACGGGAAAACCGTCGGCACCATCAAGGTCATGGAATTTCCTGAGCAGGACATGCCGATGAAATCCGAAAACGGGCTTTTTGCCGGAGAGAAGGGCAAGGTCATGGCGACACCGACGCTGCAACCCGGACATGTCGAGGAATCCAACGTCAACTCCTTGGGCGAAATGGTGAAGATGATCCAAGGGATGCGTTCATACGAATCGGCGCAAAGAATGATTCAGACCATCGACCGAATGGCGGAAGTCGCCATTCAGGACGTCGGTCGAGTCTTGTAAGGACGTGAAACGTCGTACGTGAAGCGTTTGTCGGATCCGAACACAAAATACGCTTCACGTTAGAGGAGGTTCAAGATGATTCGAGCGATGTGGACCGCTTCGACCGGCATGACCGCACAACAGCTCAACGTGGACACGATCGCCCATAACCTGGCGAACGTCAACACCAACTCATTTAAGCGGAGCCGGGCGGAATTCTCCGATC
Organism: Nitrospira sp.; assembly: GCA_037445005.1. Taxonomy (GTDB): domain Bacteria; phylum Nitrospirota; class Nitrospiria; order Nitrospirales; family Nitrospiraceae; genus Nitrospira_C. The sequence continues at coordinate 9,995 of JBBILH010000041.1, read as the reverse complement.
TGCTCTATCAGATAAACCGGATGCCGGGCACCAATGCCTCGAACGTCGGCGTGTTTCCCGTCGGCATCCAGATCGGAGCCGGCGTGCGGCCCGTCACGGTGGCGAAGGAGTGGCTGCAGGGCAATATGCGGCAGACGAACAACGAACTGGATCTGGCGATCGACGGCCCGGGCTTTTTTCAGGTCTCCAGGCCGGACGGCACGATCATGTATACCCGCAGCGGCTCCTTGAAACGGGACAATGTCGGCAATCTCGTCACCGGCGACGGGGATCTCCTCAATCCCGTAATCACGATTCCATCCGGCGCGCTCAAGATCGACATCGGCCAGGACGGGACCGTCTCCGTGCTGCTACCCGGCGTCACGCAGGCCTCGCAAGTCGGGCAGATTCAGTTGACGAAGTTCGACAATCCATCCGGACTCGTGGCGATGGGGAACAATCTCTTCCTCGACAGTTTCGCATCCGGTCCGCCGCTGCAGGGAACCGGCGGGTTCTCGACCGGATTCGGCACCATACAGCAGGGGTTCCTCGAAAGCTCCAACGTCAATCTGGCGGAGGAAATGGTGGCGATGATCATCGCGCAGCGCAGTTACGAGATTAATTCAAAGACGATCCAGGCGTCTGACGAGATGATGGCGATCGCCAATAATCTGCGTCGGTAACGGCGGAGGGTAATGTGGGGATATCGAGACAGGCCTTCAACGGCTGGGCGATGGCGGCGATCCTGTTCGGCCAAGCGGGGATGCCGGCCGTCGGGGTGTGCCATGAACCGACGATGCAGACGGCGTCGGTCGTCAGGACCGGAGAAATCACACCGCGCGTCCGTTCGGTGATCCGCCCCGATCAATTGCGCAACGCCATCGTCCGGCATCTGGAACAGGAATTCGGCGGCAAAGTACGGGAAGTTCGGGTGGCGGTAATCGAGCCGCAGGAACCGATTCCGGTGCCCGCCGGCCGGTTGGAGATTGCCGTGCTGCCGAGCGCGCTTGAAGAAGGGCTGGGACGGAGGATCTTTCATCTGCAACTCTTGCACAACGGCCGGCCGGTGGATACGGTCGAAGTGTTGTCCGACGTCGCCGCGTTCGCGGATGTGGTCGTGCCGTCGCGCCTGATCAAGACGGATGAGGTGATCGAAACCGAAGACGTGACGGTCTCGAGGATTCGCTTGGTGGATCTCAGACAACAATTCGCAACCGATCTGAACGACGTTGTCGGGAAAAGCGCCGCACGGCCCCTTCAATCCCAGTTGCCGATCCGGACGATGTCCCTGAAGAAGCCCTATGTCGTGCGAAAAGGGGATCGAGTGACCATCGAAGCGCGAAGCGGCGGTTTGTCGATTCAGGCGGCCGGCGTAAGCAAAGCCGGAGCGGAGCTCGGACAGATGGTGACCGTAACGAACAGCGATTCGGGGAAAGAACTGCGGGCGAAGGTGGTGTCGCCGGGAGTCGTGCGTGTCGACTTTTAAGCGCAGCAGAGGGGTGGCGGTGCCGGGTTTGGTGATCCTGGCCCTGTCGGCAGGCTGTTCCTCCGGACCCGCCGTGAGCGCCAAACTGGTCGTGCCTCCCTTGCCGCCGCCCAAGACAATCGGGTCGTTATGGCAGGAGGAAAACGGCCGCGCCTACCTCTACGAAGACATGCGGGCCATGCGGCCGGGCGACATCCTGACGATCAAGATCGTTGAAAAGCACAAGGGCTCCAAGTCGGCGGACACCAGCGCGGAACGGGAGTCTACGGTGGACAACAGCCTGGCGGGGTCGGCCATCGGCTACCTGGGAATTCCCGGCGTCCGCTTAGGGGCGGAAACGACCCGCGGACTGGGAATCGACGCGAGCGCAAAGAGCAAGTTCGGAGGAAAAGGCGCCACAAATCGAGAGGACACCTTGACCGGCACGATCTCGGCCATTGTGACGGAGGTCCTGCCGAACGGAGACCTGAGAATCGAAGGCCGGCGTGAAGTCACCGTCAACAGCGAGAAACAGCTCATGATGTTGAGCGGGGTGGTGCGTCGCGTCGATGTCGACACGAAGAACACCGTGCTGTCGTCCGCCATCGCGGACGCGAAGATCGAGTATTCAGGTCTCGGCGTGGTCGACGACGTGCAACGGCCCGGATGGCTCGTTCGAGTTCTGGACTGGATCTACCCGTTCTAGCAGGGACCGGCTCCAGCGTGGCTGGTACGTGTCCCCAGGAGGTGCTTCAATGCACACCGTAGAGATGATGGTCATGAGCGGAGTCCTGAGATCGGCGGATAACAAGTCGCCCAGGCCGTCGGTTTTGTTCAGGCAACGGGCGAAACCGCGCGATTCGCGTGAAGAGATCGAGCCGGAAGTCAGCGTGACGGGCCGGTATCTTGCCGAACGGGTCGCCCAACTGTTTTCCATCAAGACCGCAAGGGGAATATGGACTTTGCATCGTTGACGATCGGACGTCGGGTCGTCGCCCTCGCGACCGTACTCGGTTTCGGCCTCTGGGCCGGATCAGTCGAGGCGGTCCGGATCAAGGATATCGGTTCCATTGAAGGCGTTCGTGACAACCAGCTCATCGGCTACGGCCTGGTGGTGGGTCTCGACCGAACCGGTGACCAAGTCATCGGCGGCCAGTTCACGATCCAGGCGATGATGTCCATGTTGAACAAGATGGGGATCAATCTTGTCATCGATCCCATCCAGTTGCTGACCCGCAATATCGCCTCCGTGATGGTCACGGCGAAACTTCCGGCGTTTACCAAACCGGGCATGTCGCTGGACGTCGTCGTGTCGTCTATGGCGAACGCGAAGAGCCTCCAGGGGGGCACGCTGCTTCTGACGCCGTTGAAGGCGCCGAATCAGCAGGTGTTCGCGGTGGCTCAGGGGCCGGTGTCGATCGGGGGATTTCTTGGAGGGACCGGCGGGTCCGGCGGATCGACGGTCACGAAAAACCATCAGGCCGCGGGGGTCGTGCCCGGCGGCGCAATCGTCGAGAAAGAGCTTGCCGTCAACATCGATAATTGGGAATCCATCTCCATCTTGTTGCGTCAGGCCGACTTCACCACGTCGATCCGCACGGCCGAGGCGATCGACAGCGTCTTCGGTAAAGGAACGGCGGTGCCCGTCAACGCGGGAATGGTGAAAACGGCCGTACCCGCAAGTTTCCAGGGCCGTATCGTGGAATACATTGCGACGGTGGAAGGGCTCGATGTGGCCGTGGACCTGCCCGCGAAAGTCGTGGTGAACGAACGGACCGGCACCGTCGTGCTGGGCGAGCATGTCCGGATTTCGACCTGCGCGATCTCGCACGGCAACTTAACGATCTCCGTGAAGAATACGCTCAACGTCTCGCAACCTCCGGCGCCGTTGATCGGATCGACCGGCGGCCAAACCACCGTGACTCCCGACGTGCAGACCGAGGTAAAGGAGCAGGAATCCAGACTGATGGTGGTGGACGAAACGGTGACGTTGGGCGAAGTCGTCAAGGCGCTCAATGCCGTGGGAGTGACACCCCGCGATCTGGTCGCGATTCTTTCATCTCTTAAGGCAGCCGGCGCTCTCCAGGCTGCGCTGGAAGTCATATAATGGTAGGCGTCAAATCAGATCAGGCACGTTCTTGAGAAGGAAAACGCTCTAACCATTGGATACATAAGACAAATGGACCTTTCTCTCCCATTGAACACCTATGTCGATCCGCAGGCGTCGCAGACCGACTCGTCTCTGGGGATGCTCCGCGTAGCCGCAGTCAGACAGAGCGCTGAGAAGATCCGAGAGGCCGCCCAGGAGTTTGAAGGATTCTTTATCTCTTACTTGTTGAAAACTATGAGAGAAACGGTCCATGCCGGACTACTGAAGAATCAAGCCGGGGAGATGTTCCAGTCCTTCTACGACCAGGAACTCGGCCGACTGGCGGCTGAAGCCGGGGGATTCGGCATCGGGACCATGGTTGAGACCTATATCCGGCAACAAAATCTTGTAACCGATAACAGCGGACTAAAGTTTTCCGCTGGACCTGCCGATACCGGGACCGGTGAGGGCGGGACTCTCGACAGTCAAGACCGCCCGCGTGTGAACTGATTCACGGGAGGATTTGAACATGGAAATTTCAGGGCATGGCCGCGCTGCCGATCTTGCCGCACTGTTGCTCGGGGTCCAGGATACTCGCTCGACCCCAGGGGGGTATCAGGCCAAGACCCAGCGGCAAGGCGACCGAGTCCACATATCGGACCAAGCCAAGGAACTGCAGCGGATCAAGCAACTGACCACTGAACCCGATACGGCACGGGCCGAGAAAGTAGAACGGATCCGGCAGGCCGTTGAGAGCGGCACCTATACCGTCGAGGGCCGCAAGGTAGCCGACGCCGTCATCCGTCACGCGTTGACCGAGAAAGTCCTGTAATCCGCCTCTCCCTGCGCGCGAGAGGCGATGGTAGAGACCGGCTCCGGCATCGCCGGTGCCCATACCACTGATTGTCGACTCTCGCCTTCTTAGATGGAGAGCGTCGCCCAACAGAAGGACGACGCTCCACCAGGGAGACCAATGATGAGTGCCGCACAGTCCGTTCTCGCTCCGCTCACCGACATTCTGCATCGTGAAGAAGAAGCCTGCGACAGGCTCTTGTCGACGCTCCACCAGGAGCGGACCGCGATCCGGCGACTGATGATCGACGACTTCGAGTTGATCAACAGAGACCGGGGTTCCATTCTTGAGTCGTTGGAGCGACTCGAAAGCGAACGAAGGCGCGCGATGCGTGAGCTGTCCAGGTCCTGGAACCTGCCGGAAGAAACCCTGACCCTCAAGGGGATCGTCGAACGGCTGAAATCTACCGGGACGACCGGCTTGGACGAGCGATATGCCCGGCTGGCGAGAAAACTCAGGACCGTCCGCGAAGAGATCGCCTTCAACGCAAAACTGATCGAGGCGATTCAATCGTTTGTGACGAAGGTGCTTTCCGCCTGGTCCGAAGGAGAGCCGGCCGACGGGATCTACTCGTTCGGCGCGGACCGAGGGTTCCGTGCCTCCGGAGGCGCGTTGTTGCGCCAGAGAGGATGACGGAGTAAGAGACCATGTCGCTCAATCTCCTCTTCGACATCGCAAGGACCGCCTTGACGACTTCGCAGAAGGCGGTCACGGTCACCGGCCACAATGTGGCGAACTTGAACACGCCGGGGTTTTCCCGGCAAGAGGCCGTCGTAAGCGAACGGCCCCCGATCAACGGGACGCCCGGCATGGTGGGCACGGGCGTGCAGGCGGTGGCGATCAGGAGACATGTCGATCAGTTCGTCAACCGACAGCTCACCACGTCCCGCCAGGATCTCGGACGACTGTCCGTGTCCCGAGACGAGCTCCTGAGACTCCAGAACATCTTCAAGGACAGCAACAACGAAGGCATTGCGGCCAGGCTCAGCGATCTCTTCCAGGGGTTTCAGGATGTCGCGACGAATCCAAACGAACTCACCGCAAGGTCGGTCCTCCTTGCCAAGGCGGCCCAGCTGAGCGCGGGGCTCAACCAAGCCTCCTCGGAGTTGAAAACGGCGGAGCAGTCGTTGAATTTTCAAGTCAAACAGACGGTCACGGAGATCAACGGTTTGGCAAGGCAAATCGCCGAACTCAACGACAAGATCGTGACGGCGGAGGTTCAAGGGCAGAACGCGAACGATCTTCGCGATCAGCGGGACGCGATCGTCAACGATCTGGCCCAGCGCATCGATGTGACGACGATTGAGTCGACATCCGGAGCCTTGTCGGTCTTCGTGGCGCAGGGGCAGGTCCTGGTGGAGGGAGGCACGATAAGAGCTCTGGCTGCGGTGGAGGATTCGGCCAACAAGGGACTGTTGTCCGTCGGATACTCGACGGGCGGGACGAGGCCGCTGACGATCGACTCCCTCATATCAAACGGGAAAATACGAAGTTTGCTCGACCTCCGGGACACGACCGTTCGTGAAATGCAAGCGTCTTTCGACCGACTGGCCGCTACGCTGGTCAACGAAGTGAACCAAATCCATCGACAGGGATATGGGTTGGACGGGACGACCGGACGAGATTTTTTCTCCCCGCTCGTGGTCACCACCGAGAACGGAGCGCTCAACCTGGGGTCCTCGGCGATCGGGTCCGGCGTCGTCACGGCCAACAGCCTGCTGACTCAACACGACTATGAAATCCGATTTTCGTCCGCCTCGGCCTATTCCATCGTCGACGCGACCACCGGCGCGACGATCAAGGGGAACTATACAGGAACGCAGATCACCGCTCCGTCTGCCGCGACCCCTCATTTGATCGTGGCGGGGAGCAACGATACGCTGACCGTGACGGTCGACGGAGTCGCCTCGGGCACCGTGACCTTGACCGGAACGGCATCGCCCGGACAGTCCTATCTGTCAGGCGCGGCATTGGCGCAGGAGATGCAGACCCAGATCAACGCGGATGCGACTCTGCTGGCGGCGGGGAAGACCGTCTCGGTCGTCTTCGACACGACGACGAACCGCTTCGTGATCACGTCGAACTCGACCGCGTCCACATCGGCCGTCAATGTGACCGGCGGGACGGCCCGCGCGTCGCTCGGCCTCGTGAGCGGGACATCCACGGCCGCATCCGGCGCCTACGGGAGTCCCTCCACCTTCGCGTTCGACGGCATCAGCGTGACGGTAACAGGCACGCCTGGGGCCGGAGACGTGCTGCGCGCGAATTCGTATTTCGACGCGGCCAAACGCCTGGCGGTCGCGTTGACCTCTCCGTCGTCGGTGGCGGCTTCGTCGAGCAGGACCGGCATACCCGGCAATGACGCCAACGCGCTGGCTCTGGTCGCGCTGCAGCATCGGCTCCATGCCTCCCTCGATTCCGGCACGTTCCACGATGCGTACCGAAATCTGGCCGCGGGCCTCGGCGTGTCGGCCCAGGCCGCCGTCCGGGATCATGAAGCCCAGGAGATTCTGAAGGACCAGATCGAAACGATCCGCGCACAAGTCTCCGGAGTGTCGCTCGACGAGGAACTCGTGAATCTCATCAAGTATCAGCGCGGGTTTGAGGCGGCCTCGCGGCTGGTGACGCTGACGAACGAGATGTTTGAAACATTGCTGTCCTTGAAACGCTAAAGGCGCGGAGCCGCGCCTGATCCCGAGGCGGCCAAGCTGATCCAAGGATCTGGAAACCACGAGGTGCGGGCATGAGAGTCACGGAACAACAGACCTTCGGAGTGTTGGCCAATACGCTCCAGCGGTCGCGCGCCCGTTTGCTGGAACTGCAGCAACAGGTGTCGACGGGGAAGGCCGTCCTCAAGCCGTCCGACGATCCCAGTCTGTACAATCACATCGCTTTGGACAAGGCGTCGATCGCCGCGATCGATCAACGGCTGCGGAACATCACGTTCGGCCAGACCAGGCTTGACCTGTCTGACAAGGTCCTCAGCAGCTCCACCGAGGTTCTCTCGCGCGTTCGAGAATTGGCGGTGCAATTCGGAAACGACTCAAACGGTTCCGCGGAACGGGCGATCGGCGCCCAGGAGGTTCGGCAACTGCTCGCGCAGCTCCAGCTGCTGGCCAATACGGAGCTGAACGGGCAGGCCATATTTACCGGAACCAGCACGCACGGTCGGACGACCGGTCTCGCGATCACGACGCCTGTGACCCTGACGAACGGATCCAACGATACCCTGGTCGTGAACGTCGATGGAGTGACGTCCGGGACGATCGATCTGACCGCGGCGACAGCGGCCTTCACCGGTCCCGAGTTGGCCACGCAGATTCAGAGCCTCATCAATCAGGATTCCGTGTTGGTTGCGGCGGGAAAACAGGTGACGGTGACATTCGACACCGATCACCTCGTGATCGCCTCCGATCATTTCGGAGCGGACTCCACGGTGACGGTGACCGGCGGAACCGCTCGGACGGCGCTCGGCCTGGCGGGAGGCAGCAGGACGACCGGGAGCAGCCCCTTTGCTTTGACGGCCTCCGTCGGCGCCGCCGCGGGAAACACCGGCGGGGCGTCGGCGGCTTCAGGACGGATCGGCGACGCGAGTTTGGTCAACTTGGACGATTATCTGATTCGGTTCAACTCGGCGACGTCGTACGACGTCCTGGACGTTACTGTTCCGCCCACGGTGGCCAAAGGAGCTTCGAACGCCGGCTTCGCGTCGGCGTCGGACGCCGGTGTGGCAAATGCGGCTCAACTGAAGCTCCATACCTACCAGATTCAATTCACATCGACGACGCAGTATTCGGTGGTGGATGTGACGGCCGGAACGACGCTCTCCTCCGGCAACACCTACGTGTCGGGCAATCAGATTACGTTCGACGGGTTGCGCATGACGGTCGCGAACGGCCAGCAGGGCGGGCCGCAAACCGGCGACACATTCAGCATCAGCGTGACCCCTCGGACCGTGCTGGCGAATCAGACCTACATCTCGGGCGGCGACATCAGCTTCGAGGGAATCAATCTGACCTTGACGAACGGATCCGGCGCGCCGGCCGCAGGCGACCTCTTTTCGGTCGTTACCGGCATTCAGTACCAGGGCGACGACGGTGTGCACAGCATCGAAGTGGGAGCCGATCAAACCGTGGCGACCAACGTCGCGGGCGATCGCATCTTTGCCGCGGCTTCCGCGGATCTGTTCGCCACCGTCAAAGAGCTTGTCACAGCCCTTCGAACCAACGAGAGAGCCGGAGTGGCGCGGACGCTGGGCGGAATCGATCGCAGTCTGGCCGCGATCGGGTCCGTTCACGGCGAGATCGGGGCCTTGTCCAATCGATTGACGACCAGTTCCTCGCAACTGGAGGAAGCGAAGGGGTTCTTCACGCAGACCTTGTCGAAGACCGAGGATGTCGACTTGGCGAAAGCCATCTCCGATCTGACGCTGCAGCAGTTCGCCTTGGAAGCCGCCAGTCGCACGCTTACCAGGGTATTCGAAAACTCCCTGTTGAACTTTATCTAGGCCGCATGATTCGTGAGCGCTGCTACTTGAACCGCCGAGACTCCGCTGGGCCCCTTTGCGTCGCCCGTCGGCACGTTGGAGGGTTGAGGTGCGATGTTTGAGGCCGGATCGCACCTGCGCGTCCAACATCAGGCTTTAGACGCTGTTCATGCGGCTTCCCTACCCATCAGCACGGATAATCCGGGCCTAACGAGATTGTCCGTCGGTCAAGTTTCACGCCGGGCTGCCGATACAGCCTCTACGGTGGTGTTCGCAGACCGGCCGCGACGGCTTCCCGCCGGGTTTCTTGCCGGTCTGTTCGGCCAAGGAAGGCTGGAATGCTGGTTCTCACGAGACGGCGCGGCGAAGGGGTCACGATCGGTCCGGATATCCGGGTGGTGGTCCTCGGCGTAAAAGGAGGCCAAGTCCGCCTCGGCATCGAAGCGCCGATTACGGTCGAGGTCCATCGGGACGAAGTCTACGCCCGCATCCAGGACGAAAATCGCCTGGCTGCGCGTCCGCAAATCGTGCCGCTGGACGCGTTCCGGAGCTTGATGCAGGCCAAACAACGCCGAGCAACCTGAGTTGAATCGATGAAATGCCGCTCCACCAGATTCGGATGGTTCGAGGTCAAGGAGGAAAGCGTCCTGACCTTTCCGTCCGGACTGCTTGGATTCCCCGACCAAACTCGGTATGTCATTCTCGATCACGATACCGACGTCCCATTCAAGTGGCTTCAGGCGGTCGACGATCCCGAACTCGCCTTCGTGATAATGGATCCCGCAGATGTCGTCCAGGGCTATTCCGTGGCCCTGGCACCTGAAGCGTTGGCGGAAATCAAGGGCGATCGCTCCGACGACATATCAATCGCCGTGATCCTGACGATTCCCTCAGCGGACCCGGCTTCGGTCACGGCGAACCTCCGCGGCCCACTGGCAATGAACCCCCGCACGAAACTCGGAAAACAGATCGTCCTGGCGGACGGCTTTCCGACTCGCCACGCGCTGTTCTCGTCGGTCGCCGTCCCCGGGGTAAGCGCCGACCCTCTTCAAGAAGCAGCCTGCAGATCATAATCGAAACTCTGCGTCGCCTCAGGCCTTCGACCCCGCCGTTCGGAGCGGCT
>JBBILH010000040.1:0-26901 GCA_037445005.1 Nitrospira sp. | reverse complement strand
GTGCCGAGGGACAGAATCGAACTGTCGACACCAGCCTTTTCAGGGCTGTGCTCTACCAACTGAGCTACCTCGGCATGTGAGGACAGAATCGGAGAAGGGCACTGTTACAGAATCGGCGGTCGAAAATCAAGATGGTGATCGAAATGCTGAAGGTCACCCGTCCCTTCGACGAGACCGATCGTAAGGGCTCCGTGTCGAGCAAGTTTGGCTTGGCGGAGAGGGAGGGATTTGAACCCTCGGTAGAGGTTTTAGCCCCTACAACGGTTTAGCAAACCGTCGCCTTCGGCCACTCGGCCACCTCTCCACAGCCTCCACAATGTCCGCGGGATTTCCTGGCCCTCAGCGCGACAGGCCGAAAGCCGTCGGATAACCGGCGAGCGAACGGTGATCATACCTCAGGGCGATGGTCGGTACAAGGGTGCTACGAGATCAGGAGGAGAGCGTCTTGAAGAAACGAGCCGCGATGGAGAGACGACGGTCAGTTCGAGGCGGGATTGAGCGTGAGGCGTCCGCTCGGAATGTGGCCTGAAACTCTCTCCCGTTTGCTTTGCCGAAGCGGACCGCGTTGGGCTTGTATTGACCGAGAAGCGGAACCGGTCTGTAATGTTCGCCCAGGCCACAACGAATGCTGACGGCCCAGGGCTTCGTGGGTGATCGGCCTGGCATAGCGGACTTCGATGTGGCCGGGTCTCAGGGCGCCGCTCATGAGCAGCATATAGAGCGCTGCGCAAACGTCCTTTTCCCGCCGTGTCTTCAACCGGTGGAGCGGTTTCAACGATGACAGTGGTGCGCGCACGTGATGCCTTTCTGATTCGGCACTCAGGTCTACATCCACAGAATCCGGCCGAGGTCTTCGTCAATGCCCCGCGGGCGCTGGCATTGGGTGCACCGGGCGAAGAGCTTTCCCGATTGAGCCGGTACCTCGCTTTTGAAGACCAACTGATAGGTCCGGCTGCCGCAGCAGGGGCAGGCCTTTCCATGAAGCTCTCTCCGAATCGCCCCAATTTTTCCGAGTTGCTTGTGCATGGGCCCCCTCCTCGTTGGGATGTCATCGTCCGCTGAGGCGATGCCGATCATGCGGGATGACGGCCATTGCTGAAAATACCGTAGAGGTAGGTACACCCTGACTAAAGAGGGGGAAAATTGAAAATTGCAGCAGGAAAACGGTGGATTCGTCAGGAACCATGCGACGTATCGGGGAGTCAGACCCGGGGAGAAACGACAGGACGATCAGTAGGATTCAGCATGAACAACGAGGGCGAAGGCCGGTTCCCCAGGAGGTGTGAAACCACTTCCCGCTCTGAGGTGGGCTTCTCGAGCAGGCACCTTCGCCCCATTTCATTCAACCATATGATCCAGCTCGGAACAAGATGGGGATGCGGCGGGGAAATGAATAGGGCCGGAGGTAGCATCGGCTTTCAGCCCCAGAAGATGCGGCGGCGAAGAGGCGTTCAATTAAAAGCAGGGTTCGACCGTGGCTGCCCTGACTGTGTCGGTGGCGGAGGGGGCGAGATTTGAACTCGCGGACCCCTTGCGAGGTCTCCGGTTTTCAAGACCGGCACGTTCGGCCGCTCCGTCACCCCTCCATACCAACCTTCGGTCGACCCGGCGGCTCTTTATCGCTGTATCGTACCTGGGCCGCCGGATAAATCCCTCAAGTTTATTACTCTTTCGTGATCCTTTCCATCCCTCCCATGTACGGACGCAGCGCCTCCGGAATCACCACGGATCCATCCGGCTGCTGGTAGTTTTCGAGAATTGCCACCAGCGTTCGGCCGATCGCCAATCCAGATCCGTTGAGCGTGTGGACGAACTCGGTCTTTCCGTCCTTCATCCCTCCGGCTCCCTTGAAACGGATGCCGGCCCGCCTGGCTTGAAACGCTTCAAAATTACTGCATGACGAGATCTCCCTGAACTGGCGTTGAGAGGGGAGCCAGACTTCGAGATCGTAGGTCTTTGCGGAGGAAAAACCCGTGTCTCCGGTGCAGAGCGCCATGACTCGGTAGTGCAAACCGAGCCGTTGGAGGATGGATTCGGCGTGTCCGGTTAGCCGCTCGAGTTCTTCGTACGATCCATCCGGTTTGGCGAATACCACCAGTTCCACTTTGTTGAACTGGTGAAGACGGATGAGTCCCCTGGTGTCCTTCCCATAGGATCCTGCTTCCCGCCTAAAACAGGGGGTATAAGCCGTATATCGAATCGGAAGGATCGACTCGTTCAGCACCTCGTCCCGATGAAGATTGGTCACGGGGACCTCGGCTGTCGGGATGAGAAAGTACTCTTCGTCCCGCAGGCGAAACAGGTCTTCCTCAAACTTGGGAAGCTGGCCCGTTCCCGTCATGGCGGCGCGGTTTACCATCAACGGCGGAAGGACTTCGCGGTATCCGTGCTCAGTGGTGTGCACGTCGAGCATGAAGTTGATCAGGGCCCGTTCTAATTTCGCGCCGGCACCGGTCAAGACGGCGAATCTGGCTCCCGCGACCTTGGCGGCGCGATCAAAGTCCAGAATGCCCAGGGCTTCGCCGATGTCCCAATGTTCTTTCGCAGGCGCTGACAGCGTCGGCGTCGTTCCCCATCGCCGCACTTCTACATTGTCGCCGGCGCAACTGCCGATTGGAACGGATCGGTGGGGAATGTTGGGAATTCGAAGGGCGAGATCGTCCAGGCTGTTTTCGATGACGCGGAGCGCGGTTTCTCCCTCGGCGATACGCTCGCCCACCTTCTTCATGGCAGCCACGGCGGCGTCGGCCGGCTGCTTTTCCCGCTTGAGCTTGGCGACTTCCTCGGATCCCTTTTTCAGTTCATGACGCCACTGCTCGACCTGGGTGGTCAGAGCGCGACGTTCTTCAATCAACTTCCGAAGCGACTCCCATTGCACGTCCTGCCCGCGTGGACCGAGCTGTTCACGGACGGTGTCGAGTTTGTCGCGCAGATTGCGTAAGTCGTGCATGGAATTCGGCGCGCGGTTGCGCCGCTGGAATCTAGCATCGAGGATGGGGAGAGTCAATGAAACGTGGCTTCAATAGCGGTTGACAGCGCCGGCGCGAACGAGGGACCATGCCGCCATGCGAGCCGTCTCCAACCCGCCCAATCCGTTCGAGTCGATGCACCGCGATCTGCTCGAGCCCGCCCCCGCGGCGCGGCTCGAACTCTTCGACGATGCCGCCAAGGAAATCTTGAGCCGGAACGACAGTCCGGATCTGCCCTTTCGCTGGAGTCTTAATCCCTACCGTGGTTGTTTTCACGGGTGCGCCTACTGCTATGCCAGGCCGAGTCACCAATACTGGGGCTTCGGCGCCGGCACGGATTTCGATTCGAAGATCATCGTCAAGCGAGCCGCCTCCGTCCTCTTGCGCCGGGTGTTCGAGCGCCCGTCCTGGACGGGAGAATTGATCGTCTTTTCAGGAAACACCGATTGCTATCAACCGGTCGAAGCCTCTTTGGGGCTCACGCGCTCCTGCTTGGATGTCTGTGCCGAGTTCCGGAATCCCATAGGGATCATCACCAAGGGCGTGCTTGTACTTCGGGATCTGGATCTCCTGGTCCGCCTGCATCAAGAGGCCTGGGTCCGTGTCTATTTCAGCATTCCGTTTGCCGACGACGACGTCGCCAGACTGGTGGAACCTCAAGCGCCGACGCCGGGACGGCGGTTTGACGCGATGGCAAGACTCTCCTCCGCCGGCATTCCGACGGGAATCTCGATCTCCCCGGTGATCCCGGGCCTGAACGACGAGGATATTCCAGCTCTCTTGGATCGGGCGAAGCGGGCGGGTGCGACCGAGTCGATGGCGACGTTGCTGCGCCTCTCCGGCCCGGTTGAGGCGGTGTTCCTGGAGCGAATGGCTAAGGCGTTTCCCGACCGTTTAGGCAAGATCGTCAGTCGGATCCGCGAAGTCCGCGGTGGGGCAATGACCGATGGCGCATTCTATTCCCGCCATCGCGGGAGCGGTCCCTATTGGACCCTGATAGAACGGCTGTATGATGTGGCCAGAAAACAGGCCGGATTCAGCCGTCTGGATGACGACGTCGTTCCACGGACGTTCCGCCGTCCTGTGCCGGAGCAAACGACCCTTTTCTAAACGCCGGATGGAGTGGACCTAATGAAGCACAATCCAGGGTTTCTAAAGCTGGTGGATGCCGCGCGGTTGCGGGTAAATGAGTGTACGGTTGCCGAGGCTAAGGGGCGATTGGAGCGGGGAGAAGTCGATCATTTTGTCGATGTCCGAGAAGATCATGAATTCGCCAGAGATCATGCCAAAGGAGCGCGCCATCTGGGAAAGGGCGTCATCGAACGGGATATTGAAACGCTTATTCCGGACAAGGACGCCGCGATCATCCTCTACTGCGGAGGCGGATTTCGTTCGGTACTGGCGGCGGAGGCGCTTCAGCAGATGGGGTACACGAACGTGGTTTCGATGGACGGAGGAATTAAAGCTTGGAGGGAAGCCGGATATCCGATGACTTCGTGACGGGACCGCGGAGGTCCCGTCACGCCAGGTGAATCACTATCTGTTGACGCGGTCGAACTCCTTGATGACCTGCTCGGTCAAATCGATCGTGTCCTTGTTGTAAATGACGATCTTGACGGTCTGCTCGCTGCCTTTGTCCACCACGAGAGAGAAGCCGCCCTTTTCCGCCACAGTCTGCGTCGCGGCCGCGATCTTCTTCATATACTCGTCGACCAGTTCTTTCTGCTTCCCCTGGAGCTCTTGATTGAACTCCTGTGCGCGCTTCTGGTAGTCCTGAATTTTGACGCGGAACTGGGTCTCTTTTTCCTTTTTCTCGGCGTCGCTCAGCTTCGAGGCCGATTCCTTAAGCGTCTTCTCGGTATTGCGCAACTCCTCCTCGTCGCGCGCAAGCAGCTTCTGGCGCGTCGAAACATACTCCTTCAGCCCGTCAAGGGCTTTCCTGCCCGCCTTGGACTTCTCCAGCACGCTTTGGGGGTCGATGACGCCCATCTTGAACGCATCGGCCGCATGAGTCGGGAACGGAACACCAAGCAGCACCCCGGCGACCAGCGCCGGAAAAGCGAGCCGGCTCGCGAAACGCATCGTGGCCATAACAGGCACTCCTTCAGTAAGAGAGGGCATGACGAACATAGACCGCGAGAATAGCGGGGGGGCGGGAGGCTGTCAAGAGAGCGAGCTAGACGAAGTACCGGCTGGTGTCGAACTTGTACTCGGTATTGTCCACCAATCGGACGATGCTGTTGACATAGTCACCGGTTCCGTCCGTCGCGGCGAGGTCCAGATCGGGGCCGTTTTCTACCAGGGTGCCCTGCGCATCGGCGATGATCTTGACCACCGGCCGTTCGGCATAGGCCTTGTCCGCCGCAGGTTTGACGACGACGGCCAAATCGTCCGACTCCAACATGACCAGGCTCCCGATCGGGATGATTCCCACGCAATTGACGAACAGCTTAAGAAGCACCGGGTCGAACGATTGGCCGCTCTTGCTGAACATGAATTTGAGCACGTTCGAGGGCGACATCGGTTCGCGCCGATAGACGCGGGACGACGTCATGGCATCATAGCAGTCGGCGATCGTGACAATCCGGCTTGAAAGGGTCTGCGACCAGGGAATCGCGAGCTTGGGATAGCCGGAAAAATCATAGTTCATATGGTGTTCGAAGGAAGCGGCGGCCATGCGCGCCGGCACGTTCGCCAAGCCGCGCGTCTGGATGAGCGTCAATACGCCCTCCGTCGGATGGGACCGCATGACGTCCCATTCCTCTTTGGTGAATTCTCCCGGCTTGTTGAGCACGTCGAGCGAAATTGCGCACTTGCCGACGTCGTGGAACAGGGCGGCCAACCCGAGGTCGGCCAGCTCGACCTTCGGATAGCCGGCGCGATTTCCGAGCGCCATCGACAACAGCGCGACGTTCACCGAATGGTTGTGCGTGTACTGGTCGTGGCAGCGCAAGTTGGTCAAACCCAGAAGCGTGGACTCATCCTGCGCCATCAGATCGATGATGTTCTGGATCGCCCGCTTGGCTTGCTTGAAGTTCAGAGTTCCGCCGTCGCGAGCGGACTGGTTGAGGGTCCCGAGGGCCTGGCCGGCTTTGCCGTACGCGGATTTTGCCTTGGCTTTGCGTTGCACCTTGGGATCGGCGTTCGGGTCCGACTGGCCGGCGGTCTGCTCTTCTTTCATGTGGAGTTCGCGGGGGTCTTCGACCTCGATGCTGGTGACGCCGAGTTGCTGGAGTTCCTTTCTGAAGTCGTCGACCGACTTGGTCGCCGGATCGAGCGTCACGAAAACGTAGGCGAACTCGCGCAGATCCTTGGATGTGACCGCCGAAGTGAACGTAAACCCGCCGATCCGCCACTTGTTCATGGCGTCGATCATGCTGGTGACGACCATCATCTGCTGCGCGTTGACTTTGAGATGACTTTCGCCCAGAAAAAGGAAATCGTTCTGGACGCGCAACGTAACTGGTTGGTCGTGGGTCAGCGTCTGCACGATCGTGAGCATGGCCTCGACCGGTTTATCGAGTGCGGCGTTGGTGCGGCCGTGAATTCTGGAAGTCTTGATCAGCGTGTTCAAGTGCGTGATGAGCTGGAAGCCCAGCATCACCATCTGCTGGTCGAGAATGTCGCCCGCCTCGGAGCCCCGGGCGATCTTTTTGGACAGCGATTTCTCGTGGGTGAAGAGCGGCTGAAGCTGTTCGCCGTCGGACGGTGTCTGTGGTGTGTTCGAGTCGCTCACGATCGTGGCTCCTACGAAGCGGCCGCCAGGGGCGGTTTTCCGCGTTGTTGTTTCTGAATGTGAGAGAGCGCCATGGTGCAGGCCTGCCGAACGGCGGCGCCGCCCTTTTTCTGGCCGAGTTCAAGCGTGGCCACGGCGGCCGGGGTGCCCAGTTTTCCAAGGGCTTCGGCGGCGAGCACGGCCAGCTCTTCCTTCTTTTTTCGGTTCGACCAACTCCATTCCGTCATCAACTGCTGCCAATACGGAATGGCTTCATCTCCGCTGGTGGCGCGGATAGACTGGTAGACGGCGCGGCGTTCGCTCAGCGGCCGATCCATGAACTCCTCGGCGTTGAGCACGGAGGACCATTGCGCAAACGGGGCCGTGTACTGGCCGGACATGAGCAGTTTCAAGGCGGCAAGCCGAACCGATTCATCGGTGTCGCCGACGAAAGCGATCAGCTTCGTCCCGTTCCCGTTCGGCCGGAACAGGCTCATGGCGCGGATCACTTCTTTTCTGACCCCCGCGTCGGGGTACCGGCTCAGTTTCTCAACCGGTTCGGCGAATCGGGGATTGTTCCACTTCGTCAAAATCGCCAGCAAGTTCTTTACGTATGCGGGACGCCGATCGGCCAGCCCACGAAGCACATGGTCAGGATGGTCCTTGCCGACGGTCATAATGACGTCGGAGACGAGCGCTTGATGCACGGGCGACTCCAATGAGGCCAGGAGCGAGCAGAGTCCTTGGATCGCGTCGGCCTTCAGATGCAACAGAATCGTCGACAGGCCCTCAGTCTTCGCGTTCGGAGTTCGATTTAAGTAGGCCTCGATGGCTCTCATGCGCTCCGGTTGGCCAAGCCCTGCGAAGAACGCGGCGAGTTGGCCTTTGTGCTCGTCGCTCAGATCGGGACGGACGGCTTCGACGTCGTCGAGTAGGCTCAGTAGACTCTCGATGACGGTCCAACGTCCGGCCCGAAGAAGCTCGTCGAGGGCCTTGCCCCATAGTCCGAAGAGCCTCGACAAGACGACGGGAGACTTTTCGGATGCCAGGATGGCGCTGACCATATCCAATACGTATATGACCCCGTCGCGTGTGCTCTCCGTTTCGATTTCCGTCGTGAGAGCGGTCAGTTCATCCGGTGTGACCTCGTATCCGATGAGGCTGGATTTGAATCGCCTCCTGGCTTCGGCGGCGCCGCTCTCCGAACCCGCTCCGTCCGCCGTTACTCCGCCGGATGCCTTTCCTCTGCCCCGTTCCCGATCGAGGAGCTCCCGCAACGTCGAATCCGAGGTGCTCATTCCGCCGTCGAGGACAAGGAAGCCGTCGGTTCCCCCGGAAGCTTTCGCCACCTCCTCCGCGGTCACCAGGGTGAGGGTCGATAGATTTCTCTCCCAAAGGCGGGTGACGATGTCGTCGTCGTCTTTCGTCGGATCGATCCCGCCCCAGAGGGATTCCAGGAAGAAATCGAGATCTTCACGCGTTAATCCCTGCTGAAGCACCAGTTCCCTGATGCCGTCGGCGTACAGCTTGAAAGCGACGCTTTCCGTTCCGCCCTCGTTCTCCGGCTGATAGACGACGTGGTCTTTGCACGTCAGCGCAGATCGCTGCACCAGGAAGGACAGTTTCTCGTATTGAGTCAAATGGGTGGTCAGTTCCTCGTAGAGTTGCTGTGAGAACTTCAGCGCCACCGGGTTCGTCGCGCCGTAGGTGCGGTTGGATTTCGCCGTCTTGTCGAGAAGCTTGAGGACCTTCTTGACCGAGGCAATTTCCGGGTCTTCGGCCGTCTTGCTCGCGACAGACGCGGCCATCATTTCTTGGGCTTTCTGGAGATCGGACATATCAAGTACTCCTACCCGTCGATCCAGAATTCGTCAAGAAATTCGCCGTTCTTCGACTAGGGTGTTCTATGGGGGAGAGAATCCCTGCGCGCTTCCGTTGTCTTGCGGGGAGCGCGGGGCAACCGGTAAGATTCCACTTCCGGTCGCGCGATCGATGAATTATTGAGCCATGAAAAACTCCGAGACGGCGTTGCCTCGAGTCGTGTGTTTCGGCGACAGTCTCACTGCCGGATTCCAGTCGCCGAGCCCGGAAAATCCCGGGGGGGAAGACAGGCCCTACGGCCGCTATCTCCAAGAGTGGTTGGGGCCGTCCGTCGAGGTTTGTATCAGCGGAATTTGCGGAGAATTAACGGGCGAAATGGCGATGCGATTTCGCCGGGATGTGCTCGGAATCCGACCCACCTATGTCGTGATTCTCGGAGGGACTAATGATTTGGCCTGGAATGCAGATCCTGGTCAAATCATGCGGAACCTGATCAAGATGTACGAATCCGCCAGAGGTGAACGCATTGTGCCGGTTCCGGTAACGGTTCCGTCGATTCTGGTAAATGTCGATCAGGGAGGGCCGGATGCAGAGACCTATCTTGAACGGCACTTAACGCTCCGTGAGGCGCTCAATGCCTCCATCGGCGAATATGCCCGGTCCAAGGAACTGCCGTGCATCGATCTCTTTTCCGCGACGGCGGACTCGGCCACCGGACAGTTGGCGTGGCGGTATTCGAACGACGGAGTGCACCTTACGACGGCCGGATATCGTCTGTTCGCGAAGCTCCTAATTGACCAGGTGTTTGCAGCCGCTTTTCCCGGACGGTCTGGAGAGCCGATATGATTGCGGATGTGACGGATCGGGATTTCGACCGTGTCGTGGGGAGGACGATGCTTCCCGTGCTGGTGGAGTTTTGGAAGCCCGGCTGCGGCGGTTGTCGCGCGTTGCTAAAGCAGCTCGAGTCGATGCAACCGGAAGTGGCCGGCAGGGTGATGATTCTCAAGATGAACGTGGAGGACAACCATCAGATTCCCGCCGAGCTTGACATCTCATCCTTGCCTGCGCTCGCGCTCTACCGGCAAGGAACGTTCGATCGTTTTATCGGGGGAATCGGCACGAAGGAAGAGATCCTCCGGCAGGTGCTGAGCCCCTGACGGACGGCGCAGTCACTCAGCTCTCAGCATTCGGCACTGCTCGCCGACAGGACCGTCACGAGGTCAGAGCACTCGCCAGGAACGCCCGTCCTCTTGAATCAATCGATCCGCTTCGACCGGTCCCCATGTGCCGGCGGGGTACTCTGGGAGCCAGCGTGACCCCTGTTGCTGCCAGCCCTCCAGAATTTTCGTGATCCAGGCCCATGAGGCTTCGACGGCGTCCCGCCTCATGAAGCGCGACGCGTCTCCCGCCATGACATCCAGCAGCAACCGCTCATAGGCTTCCGGTGACGGTCTGCCGAAAACCTCTCCGTACTGAAAATCCATTTCGACCGGATGGGTCTGGGCCCTCGTTCCCGGGACCCTGGAGACGACTCGTAACGAAAGGCCTTCTTCCGGCTGGATTCGGAGCGTGAGGACGTTGGGCGGTTGAGGCTGCTGGGCGTTGGCATTGAAAAGGATCTGCGGAATGTCCCGGAACTGCACCGCGACCTCGCTGGCACGATGCGGCAACGCCTTCCCTGTTCTCAGGTAGAAGGGGACGCCGGACCATCGCCAGTTTTCCACGAAACACTTGAGGGCGACATACGTTTCAGTCGTCGAATTTGGATTGACTCCCGTTTCCCGCCGGTAACCCGGGACGTCGGTTCCATGGGCTTTTCCCGCCGCGTACTGCGCCCGAACCGTGTATCGTTCCACGTCTTTCCCGGCGATCGGCCGGAGACAACGAAGCACCTCCATCTTGGCATTGCGGACGACGTCGGGATCCAGCGAATAAGGCGGCTCCATCGCGACCAGGCAGAGTAGTTGGAGAATGTGGTTCTGCACCATGTCGCGGAGCGCTCCGGCTTCTTCGTAATAAGTGGCCCTAGTGCCGACGCCTTCCGCCTCACTTACGGTAATCTGGACGTGATCGATGTACTTGTGGTTCCAGATGGGCTCGAAGATGCTGTTGGCGAACCGCACGACCATGAGGTTCTGCACGGTTTCTTTCCCGAGATAGTGGTCGATTCGGAAAATCTGCGATTCGTCGAACACACGCCCCGTTACGGCGTTGATTTGCTTGGCCGACTCGAGGTCGCGGCCGACCGGTTTCTCGACGATGACACGGGAGTAGGGGACTTGGGGGGAGGGTGGGGGGCTGAGACCGGCACCGGCCAGTCCCTCGCAAACGGCCGTAAAGGAGCTGGGCGGAATGCTGAGGTAGAAAATCCTGTTCCCCGGAAGCCCCGACCGCCGTTCGATCTCCTCAGCGCGGGTCTTCAGATTCGCATAGGTCTTCTGGGCTTCGTTCTCTCCCGACAGGTAGAAAATTTGCTGCGCGAACGCGGACCACTTCTGCTCGTCCAGCGCCTGGCGTGAAAACTTGACGACCCCTTCGCGCAGCGACGCGCGGTACTCGTCGTCGGACATCGCCTTCCGGCCCAGGCCGATGACGGCATACTTCGGCGGCAGCAGGCCGTCGAGGAGCAAATTGTAGAGCGCAGGAATCAGCCGGCGCCTGGCCAGATCGCCGGAGCCGCCGAAAATCACGATCGTGCAGGGTTCCACCGGGGGAACGCTTTCCTGCGCCGGCTTGATTTCAATCCGTTGAATAGGAGGCATGGGCTATCTTACCGCCGGACGGCGTGGCCGCCAAACGCATTACGCAAGGCCGCCAGCATCTTCTCGGCGAACGACTCTTCCTGGCGGGAGCGGAACCGCGTAAAGAGCGCAGTGGTCAACGTCGGCACCGGCACGTCCTTCTCGATGGCGTCGGCGATCATCCATCGTCCCTCACCGGAGTCCTGCACGTACCCTTTGAGCTTGTCGAGCTTCTGGTCTTCCTTGAGCGCGCCTGCCGCAAGTTCCAGCAGCCAGGACCGGACGACGCTGCCGTGCATCCACAGATCCGCGATGCGGGCCAGGTCCAGCTTGTACTCGCTTTTCGACATCAACTCGAACCCCTCCGCATAGCCCTGCATCATGCTGTACTCAATGCCGTTATGCACCATTTTCACATAGTGGCCCGCTCCGACCCCTCCGACATGAGCCCAGCCCTGCTCGGGGGCCAGCGTCTTGAACGCGGGGGCGAGATGTTGCACGGCATCCGTATCGCCCCCAACCATGAGGCAGTAGCCGACCTTGAGCCCCCAGATGCCGCCGCTGGTTCCGGCATCGACGTACCGGATGCCTCTTTTCTTCAATTCGGCGGCGCGGCGGACGTCGTCGTGAAATCGCGTGTTGCCGCCGTCGACGATGATGTCGCCCGCTTGCAGAAGGGCGGCTACCGCCTGGACGGTTTCTTCCGTGGGAGCTCCGGAGGGAACCATAATCCATACGACCTTGGGCGCCGTCAGTTTGCCGACGAGGTCGGCCAGTGACGACGAGCCGGTGCAGCCCAGCCCTTCGGCTTGTTTGATCAGATCGGCGGATCGGTCGTACACGACCACTTTGTGTTGGTCGCGCCGCAGACGCGTGACCATGTTCATGCCCATTTTCCCAAGTCCGATAAATCCCAGTTCCATGGCGGCTCCTTGGCAGTCGTGCCGGTAAACGGAAGGCGCGCGCTCGGCCTTGTCGGCTTCGACGGGGCCCTCCCGTGAGTCGGGCGGCGAAAAGAATCCTTACGGTAAAGACGGACGAATCGAATCCGTCAGTCGATTCTGGCGGGATTCGGCACGTCCTTAAAGAGTAGATCGGTCAGGTCGCGGCCAAAGTTGAGCCGTTCGGCCAAGGTCGTCGCGGTCAGGAACCGGCCGGCCAGTTCTCCCAGGGTCGCGTCCCGAGACCCGATAAACCGTGGAACATCGACCGGGGCCGTCAGCCAAAGGCCTTTGAGTCTGAAGAAGGCGTTCAGGTAGTCCTCGAAAAAGATCGTAAGAAGATAATTGGCCGTTGCCGGCTTGTCGGCCAGGTCTTGGGCCTTGCCCAGCCAGTGTAAGCACTGGGCCTTCAGGCGAATCTGTTCGTTCATGCCGGCCGGCGGCGGCCCTTGACGGAACCGGTGCTGCGCGCGCTCGATCAGTTTTGCGCCGATTCCATCGTGATCGTACAGGACTCTGGCCTTCCGGAGCAGCGAGGGCAGCCGCGGTGAGTACGCCAACTCTTCTTCGACTTCCTGGTGGCCGTGATAGCGGATATCGACCAGCCGGTCGGCGACCCGGACGATCTCATGCGCGTCGGCATGGCCTTTCACCAGCGCAATCAAGTCGATGTCGCTGTGGGTCGTCACGGCGCGTCGGGCGCCCGAACCGACCAGGAGCACTCCGACCAAGTCTCCTCCGCGGCGTCCCTTTACGTGCTTCAGCGCAACAGCGACGAGCTCTTCGTAGGCGGGCTCGTTGATCGGTTCCGGCGGCTCTAACGGTTCCGGAACGGGAACCAACTCGGCTTGAAGCTCTTCTTTAGACGGGAGCGTATCCGCCGTTTCGGCATCCATCGTCAGAGTCCTTGCACCGAAAGAATATGACCGGAAAGCGTCTCGAACCAGTCCTCGAACGACTTGTCGGCGTCAACGACGATTTCCAACTTGCCGTTCGGCAGTTTGCGGACGACCCCCGGCCTCTCCGCGGCCAGGGGAATCTCCACCGCTTCCCGGCTGATGCCGAGGCCGTCGGTCAACTCGAGGATCCGGCTGATTTGGGCGAACGAGACGGTCGGGGTCCGTATCGAGCGATCCATGGCGGGCATTCTAGATTTGCATCAGCACGCTGTCAATGAGCGCGGCACTCAACCGAGCACCCGGGCCACGATGTCGGCCGCGCGATCGACGGCCGCGGCGGACACGTCCAAATGCGTCACGGCACGGAAGCTTGCGCCGCCGATCGCATTGATCAGGACGCCTTCCTGTTTCAAGGCCGCCACGATTGCGGGAGGGGCGAGGCGATGGCCGCGCACCTCGAAGATGAGGATATTCGTCTCAACGTGCTGAGGATTGATGGCGACGGCGGGGATCTGCTGCAATTTTCTGGCGAGGCGTTTCGCGTTCTCATGGTCCTTCGTCAGCCGGGCGACGTGGTGTTCCAGCGCGTAGAGTCCTGCCGCAGCCAGGACTCCGGCCTGGCGCATTGCGCCGCCGTACATGCGGCGAAACCGCCTGGCCCGCTCGATGAGCGCCATGTCGTTGCTGCAGAGGAGTGAGCCGGCCGGCGCACCGAGTCCCTTGGAAAGGCAGAGCGAGACGGTTTCGAAGTGTTGCGCGTAGGAGGCGGGGGGCAGGGTGGTGGCCGCGATTGCGTTGAAGAGCCTGGCACCATCCAGATGCATCGGAATGCAATGTTCGGAGGCGATCGCTCTGATCCGCTCGATGGTTGAAAGGGGATAGACGGTTCCGCCTCCCGCATTGTGAGTATTCTCGAGACAGATGAGCCCGGTTTGAATGGTATGGGGATCTTTGGGACGAATAGCCGCATTGACCTGCTCGGGCGTGACGAGTCCACGGTCGCCGATGATCCAATGGAGCTGGACGCCGGCGAGCGCGCCGGCCGCGCCTTGTTCGTAGCGGACGATGTGGGAGGTGCTTTCCGCGATGACCTCCTGTCCGGGTTGGCTCTGAACCCTGATCGCCAATTGATTGGCCATGGTGCCAGAGGGAACGAAGAGGGCGGCTTTCTTGCCGAGCAACGCCGCGACCGTCTCCTGCAGGCGGTTGACCGTCGGGTCTTCGCCGTAGACGTCATCCCCGACCTCGGCCTGCGCCATGGCTTTGCGCATCCCGTCGGTGGGTTTGGTCACGGTATCGCTGCGCAGGTCGATGACGGCCATTTCAGACGTCCTCCAGTGCGACGGCCATTCTAGCAAATTTTTCTGTTGCGCGTGGCCGAGAGGCCCGGCAGGATGCCGCAATGGATCGGTTGCGGGAGGCCTTCACATCGTTGACCGGTGCGGAACCGGATGAAGTGTTCCCCGTAGCTTGGGGGTTCCTCTACTTCTTTTTCCTCCTCTGCGGCTACTACGTTCTTCGTCCCGTGCGCGATGAGATGGCGATTGAAGGAGGTGTGCAGCATCTTCCTTGGATGATGACGGCGACGTTCGTCGCGCTGCTCGTGGCGGCGCCGTTGTTCGGCTGGCTTTCGGCGCGCGTGCCGCGCGACCGCTTGCTGATGGGCACCTACACTTTTTTTGGGGCGAACCTCATCGGGTTTTTTGTCCTCATGAGCGGGCGCATCGAGCCGGAATGGGTCGCGCGGATCTTCTTCGTATGGCTGTCGGTCTTCAATCTGTTCGTGGTCTCCGTCTTTTGGAGTTTCATGGCGGATCTGTTTACGCCGGCGCAAGGCGCCAAGCTGTTCAGCGTCATTGCGGCAGGCGGCAGCAGCGGCGCCATGGTCGGGCCGCTGCTGACGACCGGACTGACGTATGTGACCCCCATATCGTGGTTGATGCTCGTCTCGGCGGGATTGCTCGGCGCCTGCTGTCTATGTATCGCTGTGTTGGATCGATGGGCCAAGCAGCGTCCCGAGACGTGCAGGCCCTCGGTCGGTGAACCGGTCGGCGGGGGCATGTGGGCGGGGATTCGACTAGCCGTGACCTCGCCGTACCTGTTGGGAATTTGTCTCTATCTGTTCTGCCTGACGACGACCGCGACGTTCTTGTATCTCGAACAGACAAAGCTGGTCGGCGAGCAGATCGTCTCTCCGGAAGGGAGGACTCGGTTCTTTGCGACGATCGACCTGGCCGTCAACGTCATCTCGTTCCTTACCCAGTTCTTCATCACGAGCCATCTCGTCAGCCGGTTCGGCCTGGTGTCGGCCCTGGTGATTCTGCCGGTGGCCAGCGCGGTGGGTTTCGGTTTGATCGGAGCCGTGCCGCTGCTCGTCGTCTACGCCTTGTTCACGATCGTGCGTCGCGTAGGAGAGTACGCCATCGCCAAACCGGCCCGCGAAGTCCTGTTCACGGTCGTGAGCCGAGAGGAAAAGTACAAGGCCAAGAATTTCATTGATACCGCCGTCTCGCGAGGAGGCGATGCCGCCACCGGATGGATCGTCAACGGCGTAAAGGCGCTCGGAGCGACATCGTCACACATCGCATGGGCCATGGTTCCCGTGGCCTGTCTTTGGGCCTGGCTTGGATGGTCGTTAGCGGGAGAAGAAGAACGCCGGCGTTTGACCGGGGCCGGGAAATCCTAGTTCGGCTGTTTACCGGCGGAAAAATCGCGTGCTATAGTCAGCGCTGCGTCGTTCGTCGGCGAGCGGGCGGTTTGAAGTCCAAGGGCGGAGGCGGGGTGGTCCTGCGTCAAGCCTCTGCTTCCCTCTCAGGCCTCCGACCGTAACCGCTTTGCGAGATGCGCTTCACGATCTGCGACCTACGGAGCAATATTATGCATGAAGTTCCGGTTAAGCTCTATCTTGACAAGCTGTTGAAAGAATGCAGAAAAGTTGTGCCGCACATGGCCTTGCTTTCAGGGCCTGAGAAGGACAAAGTCCTCCGCGCAATGGCCGATCGGATTGCGGCAGACGAGGAGATGATCCTTGCCGAAAACGAGAAGGATGTCGATGCGGTCGGGAAATCGTTTGAGGGAGACATCATCAAGGACCGCATGAAGGCCGCTGTGGCCAGAGTCCGCATGACGGCCGACGACATCAAGGAGATGGCGGATCGGTTGCGCCTGGTCGCGGATTTACCCGATCCGGTCGGAGCGGTGACCGGCCGTTGGGAGCGGCCCGATGGTCTGCAAGTGTCCCGGGTGCGGGTACCCATCGGGGTCATCGGCGTGATATCGGAACTGAAGCCGCTTATCACCGTCGAGTCGATCGCGCTCTGTTTCAAGTCGGGAAACGTCAGCGTGTTTCGAGGGGCGCCTGAGTGGAATCTGACGCATCAAGCGATCGTCAGGGGCATGCGGGAGACGGCGGATCAACAGGGTGCGCCGCCGGGGGCCTGGACGTTTGTCGATCGCTCCGAGAAAGAAGCGGCGATCGAGATGATCCGATCCGGAAAAGCGCTCGATGCGATCGTGCCTCGCGGCGGGGCGGGCCTTCGCAAAGCCGTGCAGGAAGGGGCGCGGATGCCGGTGCTTAGTTTCGACGGCGGGCTGACCTGCGCATATGTCGATGCGGAGACGGATCTGCCGATGGCGCAGAACATCGCCATCAATTCGAAAGCGCAACTCGCGGGCGCGGCCAATGCCCTTGACACGCTGCTGGTCCAGCAGTTCATCGGTCGGCAGTTTCTTCCGCCGTTGATCAACCGGTTGCTCAATGAATTCAAAATCGAAGTGCGCGGCTGTCCGAAAACCATCGCCTTGATGGGACAGATGGCGATGACGGGCCATACGGCGATTAAACCGGCCACCGAGGAGGACTGGCGGACGCAATATCAGGGCGCGACGTTGGCGGTCAAGATGGTTGCGGATTTGGACGAGGCGTTGAAGCACATAGCCGATCACGGTCCTTGTATGACGGCGGTAATCGCCACGACGAGTTACAACGCGGCGATGCGATTCACCCGTGAGGTGGACGCGAGCGGCGTGTTCGTCAATGCGTCGTCCCGGCTTCATGCGGGCGACAGCTTCGGGTTCGGGGCCGATCTCGGATTGAGCGGCTCGCGTCTTCATGCGAAAGGGCCGATCGGCCTCGATCAGTTGACGTGCGAGAAATATGTCGGGTTCGGGACCGGCCAGCTGCGATTGCCGCACCCAGTTCCGGAAGCCTACTTCGATGCGATCATGCTGAAAAGGCCGTAAGTCTCGTGGACAGGAAGCGTGAAGCGTAGCTCGTCGGGAGGCCGAGGTGCCGGGTGAGACGAAGGTCGACATGCGATCGGCGCTTCACGAACATTTGGCCCGCTGGGGCCTCCGGAAGTTTACGAGCGACGAGGCGTACTTTTCCTGGCAGCGGGAATCGCTCGCTCTAGGCGAGATTGAGGAGCTTCATCGCCGCGTCCAAGCCAAGCGAAGCGGGAACGCAGCCGATGAGGTAGCCTTCTACGATCTTACCGCTCAGCCGCATATTCTCCCTGTCTTGTACAGCCAGCGGTACGACTACTATTGTGCCCTCGGACCCCTTGTGGCCGCCCGCCTCGGAGCGCCGCGCACGGTCCTCGATTTCGGCTGCGGCGTCGGCATTCTGACTTCGTTTTATGCGCAGCAATTTCCCCACATTTCGTTCCTCGGCGTCGATCGCTCCCAGGTTTCCATTTCGGCAGCGGAGCACGGCGCTGCGGCGTTGGGGCTCACCAACCTTCGGTTCGCCTGTCTCGATGTAATGGCGCAGCCGCTTTCCGAGACGTTCGATCTGGTTATTGCGACGCATGCCTTGCTGCAGGCGGAAGAGGATCCCGGCCTTCCCAGCCGGGCCTGGACGACCTTCGCCAGGGACTGTGATTCGGATTCGCAGCGGGCCTTCGAAATGCGCACCGGTGTCGGACGACGGCTTGATTGCTTGCGCGGCTGTCTCGCGAGCCGGGGACGCATGATCGTTTTCGAGAAAGTCAGACAGCTCGCCCGTCGGGTACCGTTCCAACGGGCGCTGGCGGGGCGAGGACTTGCGCTGGTCGAAGAACCGACGCCTGTGCGGTACAACAGCGTGGAAGAGGTGGTCGAGGATGGGCCGTTGTTCCAAATTCAAGACGGCGCGGCGGGCTTGCCATGGAACGAGGCGCCGGAGTCGGATTCGGACGAAGCCGCGTCGATCAGCGGGGCGATGCTGCTGACGGCGTCCCCCGATCTTCCAGGGCCCTTGTACGAGAATCATCGACCTTCGGCGCAAGCAGTGTGGGAACGGTTGCGTGATCGTGCGGTCGTAAAGCAGATGACGAAACGAGAGCCCGACGGCCGCCAGCTTCATGCCGAACTTGGAACGACGGAGGGAATTCCCTACCTCTATTGCGCCAACACGTTCGACCAACGGCAACTGGTGTTGGTAAGGCCTGACGAGTCGGCGGCACTGGATACCTACTACCGAGAAATCGAGGGAGGGGAGGGCGATAGGCCGACAGGAGCCCATGAAAGGCACCGAGTTACGGAAGGCCGCACGATCGGCACCTGAAGTATTCAGAACGCATCGCAACAGAAGAATCCGAATGTGAATTCCCGTTCACACATGCCTGAGAATCCTGATCGTCTCGATGTTGTGGGACTGGTTCCAGCCGCCGGTCGCGGCGCCAGACTGCAACCGCTTGCCTGCAGCAAGGAGATAGTGCCGATCGGACGCGTCGTGGATCGGACCGACGGGGCCACACGTCCGAAGGTGGCGGTGGAGTTTCTTCTGGAAAAGTTCCGAGCGGCGGGAATTACCAAGACGGTCATAGTCATTCGGGACGGCAAGTGGGATATCCCAGGGTTGTTGGGAGACGGATCGCGGTTCGGGACGGCGTTGGCCTACGTGGTGATCGCGGGCTCCCTCGGTCCTCCGGACACCATCGATCGAGCGTTCTCCTTCGTAGCGTCGCACCGGGTCGCGTTCGGATTTCCCGACATTCTCTTCGAGCCGAAGGATGCGTTTGCGAGGCTCCTGTCAATGCAGGAGACGACCGGCGCAGACGTGGTTCTCGGGCTTCAGCCCATCGAAGATCCGAGCCGGTGGGATATGGTCGAGACGGACGAGAGGGGCAAGGTTCGGAGCATCGTCATGAAGCCTGCGAAGACGACTTTAGAGTTCGGATGGCATTTCGCGGTATGGACTCCGGCCTTTACGGAGTTTCTCCATCAATTTCTTCGAAGAGAAGATACGCATCAGAAGATGCATCGGTTCGCCAACAAGGCGAATGATCCAGGGGGCGATCTCGCGATGGGAGTCGTCTTCCAACAGGCGCTTGAGTCCGGCCTCGCTTTTTCGAGCGTCAAGTTTTCAGAATCCACCTGCCTTGACATTGGGACCCCTGAGAACCTTGCCAAAGCCGCCGCCCAATTCGGCTGAGCCCGCCCGCCATGCCGTGACGATGATCGCGCCCTTCGGGAGGTCCCATTCGCTTGGCTCGGATTCCGAAACCGCTCGTGGGCCGGCAGACTTCGTTGTACGGTGGAAATCATGGAATTGCTGCATACCGTGACCGGACGGCGGATTATTGTATCCTGCGGACTGATCTCGGCCCTGGCGCTCCAATCGGCTGAAGCACCTTTGGCGCAGGAGCCGACGGAGGACATATTAGTCATCACGACGCGAATGATCGAACGAGAACGGGCCGGCGACTACGCTGCGGTGCTGCCTTTGGCGACGAAGGCCTTGGCCCTGGCGGAAGAAGCGATGGGACCGGACGCTCCCCAAACGGCGATCTACGCCGACTATTTGGGGATGGCGCAATTTCATGTCGGCCGTCATCGGGAGGCGGAATCGTCCTTCTCACGGGCCTTATCCATCCAGGAGCGGCTTTGGGGGCCTGATCATGTCGCCGTGGGCAACGTGTTGGGGCACATGGGGCAGCTCTATTGCGCTTGGCACGAACCAAAGAAAGCGATCGAACTTTTTCGGCGGGGGCTGTCCATCAATGAAAAGACCTTCGGCGCGGAACACGCCAACGTCGCCAGTGCATTGCATAACTTGGGCAAGTGCCTGTACGAATCGCAAGAGTATGCCGAAAGCGAGCGGGCGGTTCTGCGGGCGCTCGCGATAAGAGAACGGGTGTCCGGTGCGGAGCACGCCAGCGTGGCGCCCCTCCTGGAGTCCTATGCGATGATTCTGCGGAAGACGGAGCGGCCGGCTGAAGCAGAGCGGACGGAAGCGCGAGCCCGTGCCATTCGGAACGCGACGCGGTAGGGAATCGGCGTCGGTGGATTTCGAAAGCTGCCGACGAAGTGTGAGATTGCAGCGGTCGTCGGCTATCCCTGAGCGATGGAAAACAGAATGGTTTCGTGAATGGCCAGTAGTTGATTCTTACACATGAAGGCTGCCGCGCCGGCCGTCCGCATGGCGTTGTAGGTTTGTGTGGAAAAGTGGCCTGCCAGACCGATCACGGCCGTTCGGGGAAGCGCGTGCTTGATGCGGTGCGTGGCTTCGATCCCGTCGATATGGGGCAAGGCAATGTCCATGACGATGACGTCTGGTTTGAGTGCGGAGGCCATGGCCACGGCCTCGTGTCCGTCCTGCGCATCCCCAACGATTGCGATATCCGGATAGTGCTCCAGAATGCTCCGCAGTAATTGAAGGGTTTTCGGATCATCGTCCACGAGGAGCACGCGGTGCGGGGCCAAAGGAGAAAGATGCGATGTGGAGTCTTGGCTTGACGGAACCGCGGAAGGAGTCCCTCCGGTTTCCGGCTGGTAGTTAGCGGCGAACTCGCCCACTGTGCGGGTCTCTCTTGCAATCATCTCAATGTCTCTAGGCGGAGATCGGCGACTCACTGATCCTGCGAAATCGATCGTGAGCGGGGAGTACTGTATCGCTTTGTCCGCGAGGAACTCAAGACGGTACTGAGCGGCTCCCCATGCGGCTTCAAAAGGAGGCGCATGGAGCCATGATACGGCGCATGCTCTCTCTGAACGTGGACGCGGCGACTAGAGTCCAAGACGGGTTTACAGTTCTGCAGAGTTTCATCATTTGATTGCGCGCCGGAAAGGTTGGTGCATACTTACAGTCAACTACATACGTAGCTGCCTCACTGCTTCTCACCTTTCTGTCGCACGGAGGGGATCATGAGAGCCCACAGTCAATCGCCTACCACTCCAGGAGCCGTCGATCGAAGAATGCTGGGTTTGCTCAAGAAGGAAGGCGCACAATCCCTGGACGACATTAGCACGCTGACGGGGATCGGCTGGGCGCAGGTCTTCATGTCGGTCGATCGCCTGAGCCGAATGGGGCGAGTGTCGCTGATGCCTGTTCGCCCCTGCGGGTATCGAATTTCGATCGGCGGGCTGCTTCGGCGGTAGTGATTTGCCTCGGTGAAGGTGTCGCCGCGTGAGTCCCATCAGGCCGAGGGGCGACCTACTTGGTGCGACCAAGCGAGATTCTGGTCCGGTGCCGATCGCCTAGCGCGATGTTCGATGAGGCCCTGTGTTTCGTGCGAGCGCATCTTTTTCTTATGACCTCGTCGGTGCGTGCAAAGGCCCTCTTTCACCCACAGGGTTTGGTTCGGATTCATGGGATCAATCCTTTTCCGCCGCTCATGGAAACTTCGCTTGTCAAACGTCGGCATCGCGGTAGGTCGGTTTCTCCCTAGGGCCATGCGGATAGTAGGAGATGATGAGAGCGGGAAAATCTCTTGCTTTGGCGGGCCGGCCTGGATTTCTGTGAGAGAAGCGAGACGATCGAGATGCGAAATCGGAATCGCCGCATGACGAGCACGGGGCTCTGGCGCGTGATCTTCTCGCTTCTTAGTCAGATAGGCTGACGCCGGTATGTGTAAATTGCGGAGGTGATCAGGGGGAGAAAAAGCAGGACGATGAAGAGCCAGATCCACAAAAACGGCGCCACGATAGTTTTGTTGATCAGGTGCTGAATCGGTGCCGGGCCGATTGTCCATAGCGATTCGACCAGCCCGATCATGCACGGCAGGAACAGCCCACCATATAAGAGTGATCGCTTCTCCCGCCAGCGGATCAATACCGTCCAACCGTTCAACACAAGCAACGCGGGAGTAGCCACAACTCCGATCAACACCACGCCCATCCCTTTGAAACCGCCTGTTCCGCTGGTCAGAGTCAATAAGACGATCTGTAGCAGGAAAAACAGCAACAACGGAATCACGAACCCGTAGATCGACTTGGCT
Organism: Nitrospira sp.; assembly: GCA_037445005.1. GTDB lineage: Bacteria > Nitrospirota > Nitrospiria > Nitrospirales > Nitrospiraceae > Nitrospira_C. Next base: position 4,615 of record JBBILH010000040.1, on the reverse strand, counting down.
GATGCGCTTACTGAATGGTTGAGCGTGGATTTCCGGGGGGATTCCATGACGGACAAAGTAAACCACCGCGCGGAGGGCCGGCTGTCCGGCAGGATGTGGAAACAATCCGCCGCCGGCTGTATCAGGCGCTGGGCAATCGGAGTACAGAAGAGTTCGAGCGACGAGCCGGTGACTCTTAGGCCACGGGTCTCTTTTTCAATAGCCAAGACCCGGCCGCTCTGGAGCGTCCCATACTCCGTCCGATTGCGGTCGTCATCATGAATCCAAAACCTCTCGGAGCACTCCGGCGAGCTCGTGGAGCGCGGTGCTTCCGTCGCCGGAATATACCGAGCCGTGCATCGTGGCCAGCGTCTTCGGTTGCAGCGCGGCCAAACGATTCAGCGTCGAATCCGTCAACGTGCAATACGGCAGATAATTCGCCAGTGGGCCTTGCTGGTACTCGACAAGCGCGGCCCGGCATCGTCCGATGACATCCGAATGAGTGGTGGGCTCGACATTTCCGACCTGATGGAAGAGATCCGAGCACAAGAGCGTCCGCTGCGTTTGTTCAAACAACATCCCCGCCTCCCAGCAGTGAGGCACGTGCGGCGTCGAGACAAATTGAAAGCGATACCGTCCTGTCTGCAACACCTCCCCATCCGCCATCCCTTTGGCAGGACGAAGCGCCAGGCAGTCGTCCACGCTCACGAGTTTGCCGACCATGCTGCAGACCGCTTCAGAGCGGGGAACAAGAGTCTGCCACTCCGGCAAGGTGCCGCATTCGTCGGCTTCAAAATGGCTGAACCCGATCCATCGTAAGGACTGGAGCTCGATGAGCGACCCGACAGCGTCCTTCACGGCCTGAAACAGCGCGCGCGGGCCGGTGTGAAACAAGAGGGGGTGTTCGTCGCGGACCAAGAACTGGCTGAATTGGAGGTTGATCGGCGGGACGAAGGTCGTGATCTGGAACAGATCGGGAGCCACTTCGGTAATCCTGGTCATGGAGCCTCCTCAGCTTGTGGTGCGGCATCTTAGCCGTCCGGCGAGGGGGCTGCAATCCGCGTGAGGAGTCCTGTGAATCGCGACGCATCGGAAGCGGCAGAAGCCGCTAAGTGGCACGCGTGGGGGAGGCGGGTCGGACACCTTGAAGCAATCGGGAAATGTTGGATTGCGAGACCTGCTCCCAATTCAAGTTCGCTATCCCTGAGGCGTGGACCTTTTCCCCCCTGTCCTACTCAGACCATCGGCAAGCGGCAAACTGTAGGACTGCTGCGCCCGTGGCGCCGGTACGCTTCTCAATGGTCAGGAGAGTGGGCGTGCCAGGCGGCAGAGCAGGTATCACCAGTTCCTGACAGGATGTGCTTCGCGCTCCATCGCGGACGGACACCAGCAAAGAACGGCCGGCAGCAACTTCTCCGCAGGTAAATCGCATATCGCGGGAGGCCGGGACGTATTGGCCGTGCTGCCAGTCGCAGAGCAAGCGAGTCGTGAGGCCTTCTCTCAGCACTACTTTAATCTGCCAAGGCGTGAGTGCGGTATCCCGTCGGATCACGAGCGGACTCACTGGTACCTTGAGTCGGGCGCCTTCGATCGGACTCAACGCGCGATCTGCCGCCACGGCGTCAACGAGTGGAAAGGCGAGACTGATCGCTACCGCCACTCTGAACCACCGATTGCATCGCATCACCGATTCTCCTTTCATGCGTGGATTGCCCCTGAGCGTGCACGAGTCCGCACTTGAACCAGCCGGGATATTGTATGTGTTTGCGCTTCGTGAGTCTATTGCGCGGCAAGGGGCAGAGATCCCCCGGAGGGGGCGAGTGCGGATGCGCCGAAGATTGCGTCGGCCGCAGATCTGCTTTAGGAGCATGCGAGAACTGTCGGTAGCCGTTCGGGACGGAGGATTGGCAAGCGACCATCGCGACGGCATTGGGCTTGGAATCGACACTCAGAAGACGCGGACGACCGGCGAAGCGATCAGAACAGTAGCCGGTCTCCTCTTCCCCTCTCGGGGGAATGCGGCCGTACACCGCAATAAGAAAGACTCCTGAGCCGGCCCGGGTTTGACGGACACCCGAGAATGAAAGAGGCGTCCCTCGTCCTGCGTCGCCGAATCAGTGAAGCGGGTTACTTCGGCGCCGGACTTCCCGCCGGAGGCAGGCCGAGAGCTTTCCGTTGGGCGTCCGTGAGGTGTTTGTTCATCTTAGCGTTGGCCTTTGCCGCGGCTTCGCTCTTCATTCGCTGCATGTCTTGCTGTTTCGCGGCTTCAGCCTGTTTAGCCGCCTCACGCTTGGCCGCCTCGCGCTTCTCCAATTCCATGTCCATGTCGGCCAAGACAAGCGTGCAGGGCAGGAGCATGAAAAGTACGAGGACCAGAATGTGTTTCATCATCGATCTCCCTTCGTGGAGGTGGAGGTGATGCGAAGAACGAGGCCAGGGGGAGTGTACCACATCGAAGGATTGTTCCCATCGTCCTGATGACCGATGGAATGGTGTTTTGCGGGAGCAAAAGCCGGACCGCATGGCGTGAGGAAAACGGGCCGGACACCGTTTGGTTCGACGAACTCACCACGGGCTGTTCGACTAGCTCACCACAAGCCGCAATCCCTTCGGCAAGTTTCCTTCGACCGGCTCAGGACCGGTAGGACGGGCAGGGAAATGTGTGATTGCAAGACCTAACCCGCAATCCGATCCCAAGAAAGACAGCCGCGTATCATTTATTGTCTGATAGATTGCGCAGAGACACGGCGGGGAAGCTTCCGCGCCTATTCTTTGATCCCGGCGCAGCTTGCGCCGAGCCAACGGCCCTTCATGTCGACGTGCAGCTTGTTGCGTCCGCTCGTTCTGTCGATGCTGCCGATGAGACTTTCCGAGGACGGCGCTTCGATGGCGACCTGCTCCGTTGACGGTTTGGGACTCGTGCAAGTCCGCTCATATACAAGTTTATTGGAGGACTTGGTCACGACTTTAATAATACACTGGGATGCCTTGTCGGCATCAGAATCTCCCTTGAGGATACGATTCTGATCGAGGTCCTCCTTGGTGACGCATTCCTGTGTCGTGAGCGGTATCGGTTTGGCAGCACGCATCTGTTCAAGTTTGGCCAGTTGTTCGGGGGGCATCTTTGCTAAGACGTCTGGCGGAACCAAGGGGCCGGAAGCCTGTGGCGTGGACGTAATTTCCCACGCACCGGTCTTCATGGAAAATGACTCCGCATTCAAAATGTGAGGAGAGAATGGAGACAGCGCAAATGCGCCCAGGATCAGAAAAAAGAAGGGGCGCGACGGACTCTTTGTGCCCATAATCCCTCCATCCAAGTATAAGTCGGTGGGTGCGATTCTAGCCGTTTCAGCCAGACAGGTCTATGGCGAGATGAATCGGCGAGGGGAGGCCGATCAAGGGCGCGCGTCCTTCAGCGGGCTCGGGACACAGGGAAGTAGGCCGGGCACTGTTCCACAATCTGGCGATGGTTCCTGGAATCTTCCCATCCCACCACACCGATGCGTTTCAACGATTTGTTGTCTGTCGCACGATCTGGTGCAAGAATCTTGTATGCGCTGGGAACGGGTGGCCTCTATTGCACTTCTCTTGGTCCTCTACGGGATCATCATGGAATTCGCCGGACACGGCGGAGGTCCTCTCGCGCTCCTTCTGGTGTTCGGATGGCCTCAAGTGTGGGGCAGTGCCCAGTTGCCAGGCTGGATCGGCATTGGAGTGTTGATTAGATCCCTCTTCGTATCCGGACAGTCCTTTCTCTCCTACCGGGGATGGGGAGCCACTCTCCTCGGATGCTCGTTATGGCTGTTCGCCAGCAGCAGCGAAGCTGTGCTGTTCACGCTGATGACCGCGATTCCGTTTCACATCGCGTGGGGCTATACCATATGGCAGGGATATCGCGGTCAGCCGGCGTTTTCCAAGCCTGCTTTGGACAGACGCCCGACCACAGTCCTCTACGCGGTGTTGTTCTTCGGCTTCACCTTGCTTCTTCGTCTTCCCTACCTGGTTGGAGGGCTTTGGCACGGCCCACAGGAAGGACAGCCGTGGTTGAGCCATCTACTCCCTCTCTTGCTCTTTGCCGGTGACCTCGTCCTCATCTACGCGATTTGGATCGGGAAGAATTGGGCCCGGTGGGCCTTCCTCGCACTGGCTCTGTGGGGATGGGGACAATTCATGTGGTACGCAGGGGCGACCTTGACCACCCTCTCGCCACAAACGCTGCTCGTTGCCACTCACATCGTCGCGACAACCGTTGCCTTCGTCATGGTCTTCACGCCGCCTGGCTCCCGGTGGTTTCAGACCATCGGCCACTCTGATCAGAGACGTGACCCTCAGCCTGCCGCCTTGTAAAGTCAGGGAATGGGGCCGGACACCGTTTGGTTCGACAGGACTCACCACAGGCCGTTCGACTAGCTCACCACAAGCCGCAATCGGGAAATGGTTCCAGATGCTTATTCTTCTTCGACGTAAAGCCATGCTTGACAAGTAAGAGTCTAGGGCGCAGGATAGCCGGGTGATTGAAAGCTTCAGGCACAAGGGGCTGGCGAGATTCTTTGAGGACGATGACCGGCGGAAGGTGCCTGCAGCACAAGCTGACAAGATTGCCCGTATCCTGGCTCGTCTGAATGAGGCCGGAACC
>JBBILH010000039.1:0-27540 GCA_037445005.1 Nitrospira sp. | reverse complement strand
CAAAGCCTTATACGTAATTTCTCGATTATCGCCCATATCGATCACGGCAAATCGACCCTCGCAGACAGGTTCCTCGAAGTTACAGGCGCTGTTACTGCTCGAGAAGCGAAAGACCAGATCCTGGATGCCATGGATCTCGAGCGTGAGCGCGGTATTACGATCAAGGCGCATGCTGTGGCGATCAAGTACCGCGCCAGGGACGGGAATACGTATGCCCTGCACCTGATCGACACACCTGGGCACGTTGACTTCACGTACGAAGTGTCCAGGAGCTTGGCTGCTTGCGAGGGAGCGCTCTTGCTGGTCGATGCGACACAGGGAGTACAAGCCCAGACAATCGCCAATGTGAACCTGGCGATGGCCAACAAGCTGACCATCATTCCCGTCATCAACAAGATCGATCTTGCCAGCGCCGATGTGGAGAACACGAAGCTGTCGATTTCCGATGTACTGCAACTGGAAGCGGGCGACGCGCTGCCGATCAGTGCCAAGGAAGGACGCGGTGTTCCCGAGGTGCTGGAGGCGATTATCGAGCGGATTCCTCCGCCGTCCGGGGATCCGGGCGCGCCGCTCAAAGCATTGATTTTTGATTCCTGGTTCGACAACTACCAGGGCGTGATCGTGCTCACCAGAATCGTCGACGGCATCGTCAGGCCCGGCATGAAGATCAAGGTCATGTCCAACGACAGGACGTTCGAAGTGATGGAAGTCGGGCAGTTCGTACCGAAGCGGACGAAGAAGTCCGAACTGTTGACCGGCGAAGTCGGCTATCTCTGCGCCAACATGAAAGAAGTGGCCGACGTCAAGATCGGCGACACACTGACGGACGCGATTACCCCGACCTCGGCCCCTTTTCCCGGCTATAAAGAGGTCAAGCCGCTCGTCTTTTGCGGCCTCTACTCAACCGACACCTCCAAGTATGAGGACTTGCGCGACGCGTTGGTGAAACTGCGTCTGAACGACTCCTCGTTCGTGTATGAGCCGGAAACCTCTTTGGCCCTGGGATTCGGATTTCGCTGCGGGTTCCTTGGATTGCTGCATATGGAGATCATTCAGGAACGGCTCGAAAGGGAATACGGGCTAACGCTGATCACCACTGCGCCGACGGTGGTCTACCGGGTGACGACCACCAAGGGTGAGATGCTTGAGATCGACAATCCCGCGGATCTGCCGCCGCCGAACAGCATCGAGAAATTCGAAGAGCCGTTCATCCTAGCGACGGTCATTACCCCGGAGCGGTACATGGGGGCCATTTTGCAGCTGTGCCAGGAGCGCCGGGGCATCCAACGCAGCATTCACTTTCTCGATCCCACGCGCGTGATGATCGGTTACGAGCTTCCGCTGAATGAAGTCATTCTGGATTTCTACGACAAACTGAAATCCCGCACGCAGGGCTATGCGTCCTTGGATTATGAACTCTTAGGATATCGGGAGTCGGATCTCGTCAAGCTGGACATCTTGCTGAACGGCGAGGCGGTGGACGCGTTGTCTTTTATCACCCATCGGGACCGCTCTTATCCGCGCGGGCGCCAGCTGGCGGAAAAGATGAAAGAATTGATCCCCAGGCAGATGTTTGAAATCGCCATTCAGGCCGCAATCGGCAACAAGGTGATCGCGCGGGAGACGATCGGCGCCATGAAGAAGAACGTGACGGCGAAGTGCTACGGCGGAGATATCACCCGCAAGCGGAAGCTTTTGGAGAAACAGAAGGAAGGGAAGAAGCGTATGAAGGCCGTGGGAAGCGTCGAGGTGCCGCAGGAAGCCTTCCTGGCGATACTGAAGGTGGGAGAAGAATGAGCGTCGACCCGAACAGGCCTGGAGCGGAGGATCTTGTATCGCCGGTGCGGGAGACTGAGCCTGCGGCGACAGCCCGGACGGCCGCCGGCAAGAAATCCGTGTTTCGGGAATATGCGGAAGCGATCGTGGTGGCCATGCTGCTCGCGTTCGCTATCAGGGTCTTCATTGTTCAAGCCTTCAAAATTCCGTCCGGTTCGATGATTCCGACTTTGCTGATCGGCGACCACATTCTGGTCAGCAAGCTCTCGTACGGGGTGCAATGGCCCAGCCAATGCAAGTTTCTGATGGCGTTTCCGCCGGTCAATTGTTACGCGTCGCAGACGCTGGTGGAGTTCGGAAAGCCGCAGCGCGGGGACATCATCGTGTTCCGGTTTCCTGAAGACGAAGAAAAGGATTTCATCAAGCGGATTGTCGGCACCCCCGGAGATACCGTGCAAGTCAAGAACAAGATCGTGCTGGTCAACGGACAGCCCCTCGACGACAAAGCCTTTACGCAGCGCGTCGATCCGGGGATCATCGACGGGACGATCAACCCGCGAGACAATTTCGGGCCGGTCACCGTGCCGGAGGAGTCGTATTTCGTGATGGGTGACAACCGAGACCAGAGTCTGGATAGCCGGTTCTGGGGCTACGTGAGGGAAGAGAAAATCCGCGGGAAGGCCTTCCGTATCTATTGGTCATGGAGCGGGCAGGGTTCGTGGACCGAGTGGGTGCGTTGGGAGCGATTCGGGAAGGCGATTCAATGAGCAAAGCGCAGCGTACGGGCGGAGGCGCCTCGGGCGCGTCTGAGCGGAGCGAAGCGGTTCCGTCGGCCGTCCTCCGGCAATACATTCAGCGATTTCCCCAAGCGTCCGTCCTGGTGGTCGGAGACCTGATCCTCGATCATTACATATGGGGGCGTGTCAGCCGGATCTCTCCTGAGGCTCCGGTGCCCGTTGTTCATGTGGATGCCGAATCGGTCAGGCTCGGCGGCGCCGCAAACGTGTTCAACAACATTCTGGCCCTCGGCGGAAAAGCGGATCTTTGCGGCGTCATCGGTTCCGATGAGACCGGACGCATGCTGCTGAAAGAACTGGGGTCCAAGCGTTCCGGCAGGGGCGGTGTGGTAATCGACCAGGAACGACCGACGACAAGGAAATCCAGAGTGATTGCTCACAACCAGCAGATCGTGCGGTACGACGTGGAACGGCGCGGCGAGCTTAAGCCGATGCTCCAGAAACGAATTCTTCGATACGTGGAATCCCGTCTGCGCGAGTTGTCCTGTCTGGTGGTCTCGGACTACGCGAAGGGTGTCGTGTCTCATTCGCTCATGTCGGAACTCACGCGGCTGGCCTCATTGCGAAAGATTCCCGTCATCGTCGATCCGAAAGTGGAGCATTTCAGTTACTATAAAGGCGTGACGGTCATCACCCCGAATCATCTGGAAGCCGCCCAGGCCGCCGGATTGCACGGCGACGGCGACCAGGTTATTCAAGAGGCAGGAGCGACGATTCGTCAAAGACTCGGCTGTCAGTCCGTGCTGATCACGCGTGGTGAGCGGGGTATGAGCCTGTTCGAGGCCGACGGCGTGTCCTGGCATATTCCTACGAAAGCCCGCCAGGTATATGACGTCACGGGCGCCGGTGATACGGTAGTCGGCACGATGGCCCTCGCCTTGGCGACCGGCGCGGGCGTGCGTGAGGCGGCGATGTTGGCCAACCACGCAGCCGGCATCGTGGTCGGTATGGTCGGCACTGCCACGGTTTCCGGGAAAGAGCTGTCGGAGGCGTTGGATCGTGAGTAAGTCGCATGAGGTAACCGTCGTCATTCCTGCCCGCTACGGGTCATCACGGTTTCCCGGCAAGCCGTTGGTCATGCTCGGGCGCAAGCCGATGATTCAACATGTCTACGAGCAGGCGGTCGGATGCCGTTCCGTCACCAACGTGCTGGTAGCGACCGACGACGATCGGATCAAGCAGGCGGTGGAGCAATTCGGTGGACGCGTCGTAATGGTTCGCGGAGACTACCGGACCGGCACAGACCGTGTGGCGGCGGTTGCACGCATGTTTGCCGGGGAATACTTTGTGGACCTGCAAGGGGACGAAATCCCGCTCGATCCGGATCTGCTGAACGATCTGATAGAACCGTTTCTCGGCAGCGACGCCGAAATGGGGACGTTGAAGCGAGCGATGGATTCCCAAGATGATGTGGCCAATCCTGCGATCGTGAAGGTCGTTGCGGATGCGCAGGGTCATGCGCTGTACTTTTCCCGTGCGCCGATCCCCGTGGTGCGTGATGCGGCCGCCCAGCGAGTAGTCGGGGGACTGCATTATGTTCATCTTGGCATTTACATGTATACGAAGAAGGCCCTTCTTCGGTTTGCCGCGTGGCCGACCGGCCGGCTGGAAGACGCGGAGAAGCTTGAACAGTTGCGCGCGCTCGAGCAGGGCATGAAGATCCGTGTCTGGGAGACGAAGCACGCGTCATTGCGCGTGGATTCCCCCGAGGATGCGACGGTCGTGACGGACAAGCTGCAAAAATTTGAGACGGTCAAACGGGAATTGGGGCTCGGCAAAACGGTGGCCAGCCGATGAGGGATCGGTGCGAATCACGTTTGTGCGGTTACGATCGACGGGGGGAGCGATGAGCAAGTTCATCTTTGTTACGGGCGGCGTCGTATCTTCGCTCGGCAAGGGGCTGGCATCGGCCTCGATCGGCAATCTGCTGGAAAGCCGAGGATTAAAGATCACCTTCCTGAAGTTGGACCCTTACATCAACGTGGATCCCGGGACCATGAATCCCTACCAGCACGGAGAAGTCTATGTAACCGATGACGGAGCGGAGACGGATCTCGATCTTGGCCACTATGAGCGGTATACGTCGCTCACCCTGACCAAGGAAAACAATTACACGACGGGCCGTATCTACAATTCAGTCATTACGAAGGAACGGCGCGGCGATTATCTCGGCGGAACCGTGCAAGTTGTTCCGCACATCACGGATGAGATCAAGCAGTCCATCATGCGTATCTCCAAGGGGATGGACGTGACGATCGTGGAGATCGGAGGAACCGTCGGCGACATCGAGAGCCTGCCGTTTCTCGAAGCCATCAGGCAGATGCCCTACGACGTAGGGCGCGACAACGTGCTCTACGTGCATCTGACTCTCGTCCCCTATATCGGCGCGGCCGGCGAGCTCAAGACCAAGCCGACCCAGCATTCGGTCAATAAGCTTCGAGAGATCGGTATTCAGCCGAACATTCTTCTGTGCCGCACCGACCGGTACATTCCTCCCGAGATGAAGAGCAAGATCGCCATGTTCTGTAACGTCGAGAAGGAGGCGGTCATCACGGCGAAGGACGTCGAAACCATTTATGAAGTCCCGATCGTCTTCCGCAAGGAAGGACTAGACGAGCTTATCGTCAAGCAGTTGAATCTGGAGACGGGCCCTCCGAACCTGCGGGAGTGGGATGCCATGGTGCAGAAGATCAAGCATCCCAAGCACGAGGTGTCCATTGCGCTGGTTGGAAAATACGCCGGATTGAAGGAATGCTACAAGAGTTTGTCGGAAGCGCTGGTTCATGGCGGCATCGATCATGAAACCAAGGTCAATATCAATTGGATCGAATCGGAAGACGTCGAACGGCAAGGGACTGAGCGCATACTTCGCGAGGCGGACGGCATCCTGATTCCGGGCGGGTTCGGATCGCGGGGTATCGAAGGAAAGATTTCGACGATCCGGTACGCACGCGAGCGACAGATTCCATTTTTAGGCCTCTGTCTGGGAATGCAGTGCGCCACCATCGAATTCGCTCGCAATGTGGCCGGGATGGCCGGCGCCAACAGCGCCGAATTCGATGCGTCATCTCCCTATCCGGTCATCCATCTGATGCACGACCAGCAGGCGGTCAGCGACAAGGGCGGAACGATGCGGCTCGGGTCCTATCTCTGCAAGCTCGGTGAAGGGACGCTGGCTCAGAAAATGTACGGAGTCAGTGAGGTCCGCGAGCGACATCGGCATCGCTACGAGTTCAACAATGCTTACCGCGAGCAACTGACAGCGAAAGGGCTTGTGTTGAGCGGCCTGTCGCCGGACGGCCGTCTCGTGGAGATCGTCGAGTTGAAGAATCACCCGTGGTTCTTGGCCACGCAATTCCATCCGGAGTATTCTTCGCGTCCTCACCACCCGCATCCGTTGTTCAGCGGGTTCATCGGAGCGGCGGTGCGGAATAAGTTGGGACACTGATGAAACAGGCTGAGGTCAAGGTCAAGGTTCAGGGAGGTTCGGTGAAACAATCGCTCGCCCTCGACCTAAGCCTCAGCCTCAACCTGCATTGATCGAAAATGGCGCATCTGGTCGACATAGGACCGTTCAAGGTCGGGACCGGACAACCGCCGTTCCTGATTGCCGGTCCCTGCGTGATCGAGAGCGAGCAATTGATCATGGACACGGCCGGGTGTATCGGCGAGATCACGAGGGCGCTGGGGATTCCCTACGTGTTCAAGTCGTCGTTCGACAAGGCCAATCGCACGTCGATCTCCTCATTCCGGGGGCCCGGCCTGGAAGAGGGGCTGGCCATTCTGGCCAAAGTCAAAAAGCAGATCGGTGTGCCGGTCCTGACCGACGTTCATACTGAAAGACAGGCCACGGATGCGGGAACGGTCGTGGATGTCCTCCAGATTCCGGCGTTTCTTTGCCGGCAGACCGACCTGTTGATCGCGGCGGCCAAGACGGGGAAAGTGGTAAACGTAAAGAAAGGACAGTTCCTTTCGCCATTGGAGATGGGTAATGCCGTGAGGAAAGTTGAAGAGTGCGGGAGTCAGCGGATCGTGTTGACCGAACGAGGCTCCTCGTTCGGGTACAACAACTTGGTCGTCGACATGCGGTCTTTTCCTATTTTGCGCGGCTTCGGCTACCCCGTCGTGTTCGACGCCACGCATAGTGTCCAGCTTCCGGGGGGCGGCGGGACAAAGTCCGCCGGGCAACGGGAATTCGTCGAACCTCTGGCCTGTGCGGCGGCCGGCGCCGGGGTCGACGGCTTCTTCATGGAGGTGCACCCGGATCCGGACCGGGCCTTGTCGGACGGACCGAACATGGTCCCGCTCCATCAACTTAAGGCGCTTCTTGAACGGGTCATGCGGATATGCGACGCGGCAACTCCAAAACGGTAGCGGCGCCGGCCGATACCGGTTCCGCGCCGAACAAGGGGGGCGGTACGCTCTCCGAAGGCAAGCGCGTGTTGGCCATCGAGGCCGACGCCGTCCATTCCTTGATCGCCCGCCTGGACGACCGATTCGCGAATGCGGTCGACTTGTTGTTCGAGTGCAAAGGCAAGACGGTGGTCTCTGGCATGGGCAAGTCCGGCCTGGTGGGCCAAAAGATCGCCGCGACGTTGGCCAGCACCGGGACCCCGGCATTTTTTCTGCATCCGGCGGAGGGGATTCATGGAGATCTCGGCATGTTGGGGAGGCGAGACGTGTTGATCGCCATCTCGAACAGCGGTGAGACCCAAGAGATTCTTCAGTTGCTGCCCTACGTCGAACGTCAGGGCATTCCCGTCGTGGCGATGACCGGCCGCATGAATTCTACTCTGGCGAAGAACAGTAATGTGGTGCTGGACGTCTCGGTGTCCGAAGAGGCTTGTCCGATGGGTCTCGCGCCGACCGCCAGCACGACGGCGACCATGGCGATGGGAGACGCTCTTGCGGTGGCGCTGCTGCAAAAGCGCGGGTTCAAGGAGGAAGACTTCGCGCAGTTTCATCCCGGCGGGACGCTCGGCCGCCGCCTGCTGGTCAGAGTGAAAGACCTCATGCATGCGGGCGCCGACGTGCCTCGCGTCGAAGAATCGACGACGGGAACGGACGCCATCCTGGAGATGTCGGCGAAGAAGCTCGGTATGACGACCGTCATTGATAGAGACGGAGAGCTGGTCGGTGTCATTACGGACGGGGACATTCGCCGGACGCTTCAGCGCGGTGAAGACTTTCAGAAAATGTCGGCGGGGCAACTGGCTTCACGCAAGCCGAAGACGATCGGGCCGGACGACCTGGCGGCGAAGGCGGTCGAGATCATGGAGCGCTATTCGATTACGACGCTGGTGGTAGTGAGCGGGAACCGGAGGATCGCGGGCGTGATTCATCTGCACGACCTGCTGAAAAGCGGGATCGTGTAGCCTGGTTTACGAAGTGTGTCGGACTGCATTCTAATCAGGTGAACGATGGGGACGGACAGGCCATGAATCTTCTGTTGGCGGCGTGGCGGGCAGTGGGGCAGGAATCCCTGAACATCCCGAACCTGATCACGCTGATTCGCATTCTCCTCATCCCTGTGTTCGTGATTTTGTTCATCACGCCGACGCCAGATCGGTCCCTCAGCGCGGCCGTCATCTTCGTCGTCGCCGCCGTGACGGACTTCCTGGACGGCTACATTGCGCGCAGGACCGGCCAGGTCACGAAGTTGGGCAAGCTGCTTGACCCTATTGCCGACAAGCTGTTGGTGCTTTCCGCACTGATCGTGCTGGTTACCCTTGACCGGGTAAGCGCACTGGTGGCGATTCTCGTCATCGCCCGCGAAGTGGCCGTGACCGGGATCCGGGCGATCGCGGCCGGCGAGGGCATGATCATCGCCGCGGAAACGACGGGGAAGTACAAAATGGCCTTGCAGGTCGTTGCCATCACCCTTCTTATCCTTGAGGGCACCGGCCTGGCGGAATTCGGCAATCTGCACTTGGCCGGGATCGTGACGCTGTATCTGGCCCTCGTGCTTGGATATGTCTCAGGCGGTCAGTATGTCTGGAGTTTCTGGAAGCAGGTTGTCGCGAAGGGTTTGTAGCACGGGCGAGCACGATGCGCACTTCCCTCCTCCATTCCTGAGCCATGCCGGAGGAACTCATCTGGGTCGGGATGACGCTGCTCGGCTACCTGCTGGGCGCCGTCCCCTTCGGCGTCGTGGTGTCCAACGTTCTGGGCCTTCCCGATCCCCGTACGGTCGGCAGCAGGAACGTCGGGTTTACCAACGTTCTCCGCGTCTCGGGAAAGAAAGCCGGCATCCTCACGCTCATTGGCGATATGGGCAAAGGGTGGATCGTCGCCTGGGCGGCCATGCAGTGGCTCTCGACCGAATCCTACATCATGGTCGCCGCGCTCTCACCGATTCTCGGCCACATGTTCTCGCCGTTTCTGAATTTTAGAGGCGGGAAGGGCGTCGCCACGGCGCTGGGATCGGTGCTGGGCCTGTCGCCGTCGATGGGCACGTTGCTCTTGCTGATCTGGTTGAGCACCGTCGCGATCTGGCGCTATTCCTCCGGCGGCGCATTGGCGGCCTTCGGACTTTTCCCCGTCGTGGCGATCGTCAACGAACAGCGGCAGGAATTCCTCGTCTTTGCGATCATCGTCAGCACGCTGATCTGGATCAAGCACAAGGACAACATCGTGCGGCTGTGGAAGGGGACGGAGAGCAAGATCGGCCAACGGAGCTGATGGTAAGGCTGCTGACTCCGGCGAGGGGTTGAGCCGCATGGTCTTGTCGGTGCTTGGCTGCGCAACTTGTTCCGTCCGGGAATTTGTCCGAACGGAACTTCGAACAGTGCTCGCCATCGCCTTCGGCAACCGCACCGACAAGGCCATGCAACCCCTCGCAAGTCGCATCTAGCCTCACCATCAACTCCTAGCGTGTGAGAAAGGAAAAATCGCTGCGTGCGTTTGGTGACGTGCCGCGTCTTGGCGTGGTAGGAGTGGGGATGGAGCGGGGCAAAACTTGCCGCGGCTCATGGCCGTTGTGTGGCAGCATCAGGCCAGTATGATGTTGTGGCGAACGGTCCTGCCGAACTCGCTGACGTTTCGTTTGCAAGGTCGACCGCGCGCAGTGACGCGTGCATCAGCGCACTGCTGAGTCTCGCCGTAGCGAAGTCGCGCAGCCCGTTCCCAGCGGGTGGCACAGATGTTCGATGTTCCGTCCGACCATCGGTCTGAACGGAACAAGTTTCTGGGCCACGCGTGGCTGAGCGTCACGGGAGCCGGCAAGGCGCTGGCGAAAGCGGAGGCAGCGCGGGCAGCTGCCTCTCCTGTTCGAAACGCTGCGGCGAGTTTACAGGTTTCGAGCGCGCAGGGCGTAGTCGGGTGCTACAGAAGGCGTGAGGCGCCGAGACGCTGTGCTGGAGCTTTGGAAGATCGCACAGAAGGTATACGAGCGAAACCAATGGCATCCGGTTCCCCTTTGAATTGACTCTCCCTTACCCTGCCAATATAATGCCGTCGAGCTTCGTTTTGACCTGGTTTGACCTCCACTTATGCGCTCCTTGTCCAAAGGACTTCTCTCCAAGAAACTTGATGAATTGCGAATTGGGTTGCAGCATGCCTTTGCTTCCCAAACCGCCGTCCAGCCGATTTCCGTAGAAGACATGGCCCTCATGGAGCGGGTGGCCGATGCGGTGGTCAAGCGCGGCATGGCGGCTCCGGCGACCGTCTTCCTGGAATCCATGGGACCGATGAATTTCCTGGGTAGCCAGGCTCTGCATTTCTTTGCGCCTATTCTCGATTGTGCCTTCGATGCCCGGGAAGTCGAGCAGGCCGCGCGTTTGCTTGAGCGGCGTGATTCCAACGCCAGACTCATCGCGGTCATTGAGGCGAAGTCCGCTCAATGACGTCGGCTGCTTCCACGCCACCCCCCATCGATCGTCCACTCAACGTCATCGTCGCCACCGATTGCGGCAGCACGACGACCAAAGCCATTCTGATTGAAAAGATCGGCGGCGAATATCGCCAGACCTATCGCGGCGAGGCGCCGACGACGGTCGAGGCGCCGTTCGAAGACGTCACGCGCGGCGTGCTGAACGCAATGGCGGAAATCGAAGAGCTGTCAGGCCGCAAGATCCTTGACGGCGACAGGATCCTCACGCCTTGCCGCGACGCCAAGACCGGCGTCGACATCTACATTTCGACCAGCAGCGCCGGCGGCGGGTTGCAGATGATGGTCACGGGCGTCGTGCAGAACATGACGGGGGAAAGCGCGCAGCGGGCGGCGCTCGGCGCCGGAGCGATCGTGATCGACGTCCTGGCCTCGAACGACGGGCGGTTGCCGCACGAGAAGATCGAGCGTATCCGATCGATGCGGCCCGACATGATCCTGATGTCCGGCGGGACCGACGGCGGCGCGGTGACGCATGTTGTGGAGATGGCGGAGTATGTGGCGGCGGCGGAACCCCGTCCACGATTCGGAGCGACCTATAAACTTCCGCTCATCTATGCCGGCAATAAAGAAGCCCAAGCTCAGGTCAAGAAGATCCTGGAGGGGAAAACGGCATTAGAAATCACCGAGAATATCCGACCGGTCCTCGAAAAAGAAAATCTCGCTCCCGCCCGCAACAAGATCCACGATCTTTTTCTTGAGCACGTCATGCAGCAGGCGCCGGGCTACAAGAAGCTCATCGAGATGGCCGGCGCGCCGATCATGCCGACCCCGGCCGCCGTCGGGCTGATCATGGAGACCATCGCCAAACGAGCGCGTCTCAATCTCATCGGCGTCGACATCGGCGGGGCGACGACGGACGTCTTCTCCGTATTCGAGGGGGTCTTCAACCGGACGGTCAGCGCGAACCTCGGCATGTCGTACAGCATCTCCAACGTCCTGGCGGAGGCCGGCCTGGCCAACATCATGCGGTGGGTGCCCTTTACGATCGACGAACAGACGCTTCGCAACCGGATCAAGAACAAGATGATCCGGCCGACGACGATTCCGCAGACGCTCGACGAACTGCAGATTGAGCATGCGATTTCCCGGGAGGCCCTGCGACTCGCCCTGATCCACCACAAGTCGCTGGCGACCGGACTGAAAGGCGTGCAGCAGGAACGGACGATCTCCGACGTTTTCGAGCAACAACAGTCGGGCAAGACGCTGATCGACATGCTGAAGCTGGACTTGATCGTCGGCAGCGGAGGGATTCTCTCGCATGCGCCGAGACGGATTCAATCGATGCTCATGATGGTCGATGCCTATGAACCCCTCGGATTCACCATGCTCTCGGTCGACAGCATTTTCATGATGCCGCATCTAGGCGTCCTCTCGACGATCAATGAAAAGGCGGCCACCGACGTCTTCGTGCGCGACTGCATGATCTATCTGGGAACCTGCGTCGCGCCGATCGGGCAGGGGAATAGCGCCGACATCTGCGCCGATTACGAGATCGTGTTTCCCGGCGGCAAGACGGTAAAGGATCGGCTCAAGTTCGGCGACCTCCGGCTCTATCCGCTCGAACCGGGGAACAAAGCGCAGGTGACGATGCAACCGGCCAAGCAGGTGGATCTCGGCCTGGGGGCCGGTGTGCCGGTCACTCGGGAAGTGCAGGGCGGAGTCGCCGGGTTGCTGATGGACGGCCGCGGCCGCCCGTTGTTACTGCCGAATGAGCAGGCGGCGAGGGTAGCGGCCCTCACGAAATGGTTCGACGCCGTCGGATTGTATCCAACGGCGAGTTGTTAGTTTTGAGTTCTTAGTTTTTAGTTAACTCAACACTTAAAACTCACAACTCAAAACTTTGTAGGTATATGGCTCATTCCTATACCCCAGGTCTCACCGTCACGGAGCGAACGACTGTTCGCCGCCGACGGGCTCTGCCCTTGCCGGGGAATGTTCTGGTGCAATCGGGCGATCAGGTTCGATCCGATCAGGCCGTCGCCAAAGCCGAGTTGCCCGGAAAAGTCTATCCGCTCAATCTGGCCAACCAATTGAGCATCGCCCCGGATGAGATCACGGAGTATCTCGTGAAGAAGGAGGGCGATCCGGTCAGGAAGGACGAAGTCCTGGCCGAAAACAAGCCGCTGATCAAATGGTTCAAAACGGAGATTAAGTCGCCGATCACCGGGACGATCGAATCGATATCGACGGTGACGGGACAAGTATTGCTGCGGGAGCCGCCGAGAATTCTTGAACTGCTCGCCTATATCGACGGGACCGTGGTCGAAGTGATTCCCCGTCAGGGCGTGGTGGTTGAAGCGACCTCCAGCCTCGTGCAGGGAATTTTCGGCATCGGCGGCGAGACTTGGGGCGAACTCGCGATGGCTGTGAAGGTTCCGGAGGAACCGATGACGCCGGCGCTTCTGACTGCCGATATGAAGGGCAAGATCGTCGTGGGAGGAGCGTTTCTCCCGGCCGATACCATGGCCAAAGCCAAAGAACTGGGTGTCGCTGCCTTGGTCGTCGGAGGAATTCACGATAAAGACCTGCGGGCGCTCTTGGGGTACGACCTCGGGGTGGCCATCACCGGCACGGAGCAGGTCGGCTTTACGCTGATTCTGACGGAGGGATTCGGCGCAATTCCCATGGCCGACAAGACGTTCAAGTTGCTCTCCGCCCATGTCGGCCGGAAAGCGTCGGTCTCAGGAGCGACGCAGATCAGGGCCGGTGTCATCAGGCCGGAGATCATCATTCCGCAGGCCAAGGCATCGGCCGGGGTTGCCGAGCAAACTCAACGCGAGGGCATCAGGCTCGGCGATCCTGTCCGCATCATCCGCGATCCCTTGTTCGGCAAAATAGGCGCGGTGTCCGCCCTTCCGTCTGATCTCACAAAGATTCCGACGGAAAGCGAAGTGCGGGTCCTGGAGGTCACGTTCGGCGACGGTTCTCGCGCCGTCATTCCGCGCACCAATATCGAAGTGATTGAAGGAGCCTGAAGCGTGAGGCGTGAAGCGTACCTCGTGAAGTGTCGATGGCTCTTCGGGGTTGCGAGTCTCGTTTGTGGCCTGTCGGCGACAACTCCCGTTTGGAGTCAGCCTAGCGCCGCGCCTCCTGCCGAGCTTCAAGTCTTCGATACGCCCAACGACGGCGGCGAGAGCCTGACGGTGATCTGGGCGTCTTCTTCATCGGACAGCGGCGATGCCCGCTATCAAGTCTTGATCGGCGACGCGAACGTGACGGATCCGGCGGCGTTGAAAGCGATCGCGGAGTTTCCCGCGAATACCCATTTCGTCAAAGACGTCAAAGGGGCCTGGTGGACCAGACCGGTAGAGCGAAACCGGCATCAATTCGTAATCAAGAGCGGGAAGGGGATCGAACTCAAAGATGGCACGTCTTACGCGGTCGCCGTCGCAATGGTGAACGAGGAGGAGCGGGCCGTCAGTTCCGTGCTCAAAGCGTCGCCCGCGCCTAACTGGTTCAATTGGAACCAGTTGAACAATCTGATTCTAGCGCTGGGCTTCGGCCTCTTGGTGTTCTATACCATCAGCCATGCCAAGCGGAACGAGATCTTCCTGCGTCGCATTCCCGGCCTCGATGCCGTGGACGAGGCAATCGGTCGGTCGACGGAATTGGGCAAACCGATTCTCTATCTGACCGGCGCGCACGATATGAGCGATCCTTCCACGATCGCGGCGGCCGTGATCCTCGGCCGGGTCGCCAAACGGACCGCTGCCTATGAAACAGAGTTGATGGTGCCCCATCGCGACCCCATTACGATGGCGGTCTGCCAGGAGATCACCAAGCAAGCGTATTTGGAGGCAGGGAAGCCCGACCTCTTTAAGGAAGACGCCAACTTCTTTATTACCGCAGACCAGTTCAGCTATACCGCAGCCGTAGACGGCATCATGCTGCGGAAGAAACCGGCGGCGAATTTCTACATGGGCTCTTATTTTGCGGAGTCGCTGCTGCTCACCGAGACCGGCGCCAGCACGGGAGCCATTCAAATTGCCGGGACCGATTCGGATCACCAATTGCCGTTCTTCGTCACGACCTGCGACTACACGTTGATCGGCGAAGAGCTTTATGCCGCCAGCGCGTATCTCTCGAAAGAGCCGATTCAGATCGGGACGCTGCGGGGACAGGACATCGGGAAAGCCGTCATCCTTGCCGTGATCGCGGCGGGAACCGTGCTGGCGACGATCGGGGTCGCAACCGGCGCGCAATGGCCGCAGATATTCTTGGATCTTTTTAAGGACTTGAAATGATCTTTCTCCGCCGCCGGCTGCCGCTGTTGATTACGATGATCACCGGTCTCGTGTTCGCCGGACAGTATTACGTGCCGCACCCGGCCTCGGAACAGATGTTGACGTCTGCGACCAAGTGGCTGCAGATCATCGGCGGATTCGCGTTGGTGCTCGGCGTAACCAGCCTCTTTCACCAGCATGCGGCGAAAATCAGACGAAAGGAAGCGGGATGGGGCTATAGCCTGGTGCTCTATGTCGGGATGTTGGGTACGATTGCCGTCGGTCTCCTGGCCAACGGCAAGGAGAGCGTGGACGGCGCGATGACGGCATTCGGCTGGATCTACTCCTTCATGATGGTTCCGTTGCAGGGCACGATGTTCGCCATCCTGGCGTTCTTCATCGCGTCGGCGGCGTACCGGTCGTTCCGCGCAAGAAGCCGCGAAGCGGCGGTGCTGCTGATTGCCGCGGTGATCGTGATGATGGGCCGGGTCCCTTTAGGAGAGTACCTTCTCCCGCTCAGCGGCGACGTGTCGTCGTGGATCTTGAACGTCCTCAACGCGTCTGTGCGCCGAGCCATCTTGATCGGCGTCAGCCTCGGCGCCGTGGCGCTCTCGTTCAAGATCATTTTCGGCGTGGAACGCTCGTATCTGGGCGGCGGTAAAGAATAACGTGAAGCGTCGTTCGTATTTCGTGAAGCGCAATCAAGTCCGGACGAGATACGCTTCACGCTTCACGAGTAACGGCTCATGACTTTCGCGGAGAGAATGCTCAAGATCGACCGGCGGATCATCTTTTTGGTGATCGGCTTCTGCACGCTCCTGCCCTTGCTCTATCCGGTGGGGCTCCCGATCAAGATCTCGCCGGAAGTGAAGAGCGTCTATGACTACATGGAGTCGTTGCCGGAACGGTCCGTGTTCCTCCTATCCATTGACTTCGATCCGGCGTCGAAACCGGAACTGCATCCGCAGGCGATAGCCCTTCTGCGCCACGCGTTTAGGAAAAATCTGCGCGTCGTCGCCATGACGCTCTGGGTCTCCGGCACCGGAATGGCCGATCAGTTGGTCACGCAGGTATCGAGGGAGATGGGGAAAGAAAACGGAAAGGACTATGTTTTTCTCGGCTGGAGCCCGGGCAACACGGCCGTCATCATCAACATGGGGCAGGATCTCTACCAGGCGTTTCCCAGCGACTACAGCGGCAAGTCGACGAAAGGGCTGCCGGTGCTGGAGGGCGTGCACAGCCTTAAAGACGTGAATTACGCCGTCAGCCTGGGTGCGGGCAATCCGGGCGTAGAGGCCTGGTATGTGTTCGGCAAGGACAAGTACAAGTTCGAGCTGGGAGGCGGCTGCACCGGCGTGATTGCGCCGGGCCTCTATCCGTTATTGCGCAGCGGCCAGATCAACGGCTTGATCGGAGGCCTGCGCGGGGCCGCCGAGTACGAAAGTCTGATCGGGCAGAAGGGGCGGGCGGTGGCCGGCATGGATGCGCAATCGGCGACGCATCTGGCGATCATCGTGCTTGTGGCGATCTGCAACATCTTTTACTTCACTATTCGGCGGCAGTCACACTCATGAAGGCTGAGGTTAAGGTCGAGGCTGAAGCTATGGCGGGAGCATTGGATCTCAGGTCGTTCTTTAATCTTAACCTCAACCTTAGCCTGCTATCGAGATGCTAATGTCATTCGAGTCGATCCTGGGAGCATGGGTAGCGACGGGGCTGACGCTGTTCATCTTCTCATTTCTCTACAGGGACAATCCCCTGTTCAAGCTTGCCGAGCACCTCTACGTGGGCGTCTCGGTCGGCTACACGATTGTGAAGGCCTACGATACGGTGATCGTGCATCTGATCTGGAAGCCGATCGTCGAGAACGGCGAGTGGGCGCTGCTCATCCCGGTGGCGATCGGTCTGCTGATGTTGACACGGTACGTACCGAAGGCGGCCTGGATGTCCCGCTACGCATTCGCCTTCATCGTGGGGCTCGGATCTGGACTAGCGATTCCAAGAACCATTTCGTCATTCATCTTAAAACAAGTCGAAGATACGGTGAGACCGCTGCTCTCGCTCGCGGGCGCCGACGGCTTGACCTTTTCCATGAATCTGTCGAATCCCGCCAGCAATCTGAATGCGATCATCATTCTAATCGGCGTCGGAACCGTCCTGTTCTATTTCTTTTTCTCCATAGAGCATCATGGGCCCGGACGGGTCGTGGCGAGGACCGGGATCATCTTTCTGATGATTTCCTTCGGCGCGGCCTTCGGCTATACGGTCATGGCCCGTATGTCGCTCTTGATCGGCCGGCTGACGGACCTCATCGAGTTCTCAGACGCCTCCTACGGCCGTCCCACCCTGTGGCTGCTCATTCTGACTATCGCCGCGCTTGTCCTGATCGCTCGTCGCTCACGAAACGAGCCGTCGGAAGAAGGTCGAGGTTAAGACCGAGCATAGGGTTGGAAGTTAGAGGTGAGAGGCTAGGAGCCCTGTGGAAGAGTGGCGGATTCGCGCCTCAAACCTCCGACCTCCAGCGTACTGTGCTCAACCTTCCCAGGAAGTTGCAGCTTCTTTCTCCTCTCCTTTACAATGCCCTCCGTGATGACCGACCAGGCCAAAGATCCCAAGCAATACCCGGTGCTCAGGAATTTGCAGTTCTCTCCTATTAAAGAGGGGGAGGATCAGTTCATCGTCCTCTGGGATCCCACAGGATTGAGCAAAGAGAGGCTCGTTCTCCCGCTGAACTACTTCTTCATCATCCAGCACTTCGACGGCGAGCATTCCACCGCGGAAATAGGAGCGTTGTACCTAAAGCGGTTCGGCGAGTTTCTGTTGCCGAACAAAGTCGATCAATTGATCGCCGACCTCGATACCAAACTCTTCCTCGAAGGCGACAAGGCAGAAGCGGCGAAACTTCAGGCCCGCAATGCGTACCGACAGGCGCCACATCGAACGGCGGCATTCGCCGGCAGGAGTTACGAGGCCGACGGTGCCAAACTCAAGAAACAGATCGACGGGTTCTTTACATCGAAGGAAGGGCCGGACTTCAAGCCGTCCGAGAACAAGGGCAAGCTGATCAAAGGATTAGTCGTGCCGACCTACGACCTCAAACAAGCCGGTCCGATCTATGCCTGGGCCTACAAGGAGCTGCAGGAGGCGCAGCAGCCGGAGGTTTTCGTCATCATCGGGACCGCGAATGCGGGGCTGGAAAACTTATTTGCCGTGACAGACAAGGACTTCGAGACGCCGCTGGGCGTCGTGTCGGTCGAGAAGGCCATCGTCGAGCGATTGAAATCGAGCGCGCCGGAATACTTTGTCGAGGACATCGCCCACGTGCAGGAACATGCCATCGAATTCCAGTTGCCGTTTCTCCAGACCAATACCGGCGCCACGAAACCCTGCACGATTGTCCCGATCCTGTCGTCGTTCTCCGCCATGAGCTTGGCCGATCCGTCGGTCCGGGCCTCGGTCGATCGATTCCTCGCCGCGCTAAACGAGGCGATGTCCGCTTCCGGCAGAATCTGCTGCGTGATCGCGGCAGGGGAGTTGGCCCACCTCGGCATGCGCTACGGGGACGGCGCCCCGCCGACCGACTTTTCCTTCCATCGTTCGATGCAGTACGATTTGGAGATGCTGAAATTCGCCGAAGACCTCAAGCCGGAAGAATTCGCGGGCTTCATTCAGAAAGAAAAAGACCAGCGCCGCATCTCCGGCTTCTCGCCGATCTATAGCCTGCTCCGGCTGATCCGGGCCGACAAGGGGCAGGTCCTCCGCTACGACCGCGGGATCACGGACCAGTACAATTCGACGGTCACGTACGCTTCGATGGTGTTTTTCTAAGCTTCCGTGGTACAGTGCCCAAATATGGGCACCAGGACAAGTCCTCCGGACATCTCTCTCATTGCGAGCAGGTTGATCGGCAGCCGCGGGCTGCATGAGTTCTCCGCCAATCTCAGTCGCGAACTGTCCCAAGCGGTTCATTGCGATATCGGCGCCTTCTACCTCTACAGCGAAAGCACCAAGGCCTTCGCCCCCGTGTCGGATCTGTTGACGAATCCGAACTCGCCGGGCTTCGTCGTCGGCCAACTGTCCTCGACCGGCACCCTGAAGGAAGCCGTCGTGCAAAGCGGCCGGGCGATGATGGAGAACAACCTCGCCGTCTCCCCTTGGGCCGAGAAGGCGGTGTTGCAGGGCGGAGCGTTTCACAACGCGTCGGTCATGGTAGCGCCTGTGACGGTCGCGAGGACTGAAACGGGACCGGAAACGAGGACGTTGGCGGTGATGGCGGCGATCGCCGCAGGCGAGACCGATGCGTTCACCGAGCAGGACCGAGTTTTTATGGACCGGCTCGGCGGCCAATTGGGCTCCGTCCTTCAGGCGGTGATGGCGGCGGAAGAACGGGACGCGCTCGTCGAGATCAACCGTACCGTCGTGGTCGGCAGCATGACGATCGAAGAATTAATGCCGGTCGTGCGGGACGTGTTGAAGCGCATCATCCGGCAAGACATGACGAGCCTTGTCCGGTTTGTGCGATCTCCCGAAGGGCCCTGGTTCGACATCCGCTACCGCGACGGCGTGGACATCGATCTGCAGGCGCTGCGGCAATTTCCGTTCGAGCAGATGGCGCCGGCCGAGATGATGGCGACGGGTAAACCCCTCTTGCTGACAGGCTACAATCAGGACCGATTCGTGGAGCGGCACTATATCGAGTCGATCGGAATTCTCTCCTGCGTGCTTTGTCCGCTCAACGTGCGCGAAGCTCCCTATGGATTTTTGGCCATCGGCAGCCGGCGGCGGAACGCCTTTTCGGACCGAGACCTCCGGCTTGCCGAACAGGTGGGAATTCAACTCTCGCATGCGATCGCGAATTTGGATGCCTATGACGAGATCCGCTCCTTGAAGGAACAGTTGGAGCGGGAAAACGTCTATCTGCGCGATGAGATCAACGCCTCGATCGACCTCAAGGAGTTGATCGGCGACAGTCGGACTTTGCAAAAGACGCTCAAGGCCATCGAGCAAGTGGCGCCGACCGATTCGACAGTGCTCATCTTGGGGGAAACCGGCACCGGCAAGGAGCTGGCGGCCAAGGCCATCCATCAGCTCTCGTCCCGCAAGGATAGGCCCTTGGTCACCGTGAACTGCGCGGCTTTGCCGCCGACGCTCATTGAGTCTGAATTGTTCGGGCATGAAAAAGGCGCGTTCACGAGCGCGGCGGCGCGGAAGATCGGACGCTTTGAGGTCGCCGACGGAGGAACCATTGTTCTTGATGAAATCGGCGAGCTCCCGTTGGACTTACAGGCCAAGCTGCTGCGGGTATTGGAGTCCCATGAGTTTCAACGGGTGGGCGGCAGCCAGACGATCAAGTTGAATCTGCGCGTGGTCGCTTCGACGAATGTCGATCTGGCGCAGGCCGTCAAGCAAGGAACCTTCCGCTCGGACCTCTACTACCGGTTAAACGTGTTTCCCGTCCGCTTGCCTCCGCTCCGTGAACGGCGGGAAGACATTCCGGCCTTGGTGCGTCATTTCGTCAAGAAGTACGGGGCGAGGCATCGGAAATCGGTCACTCGCGTCGGCCAGGACACACTGAAGGCCTTGTCGTCGTTCGACTGGCCCGGCAACGTACGAGAACTTGAGCATGTCATCGAACGGGCCGTCATCGTGAGTCAGGGGACCAGGCTGATCGTCGATGAGTTCGAGGCCAAGGAGCCCGGTCATGACCAAACTTCGCCTCGTACGTTGGCTGAGGCAGAGCGGCGGCACATTCTGGATGTGCTCCGGCAGACCAACTGGGTACTCGCCGGCAAATACGGCGCCGCGTCGCGGCTCGGCATGAAACGCTCCACCCTCCAGCACCGGATGAAGAAACTCGGAATCCGCCGCGTAGTTCCTCGGCCCAAGTAGTCTGCCGATATTTGGGCAGCCTCCTTCGTGGGTGCCGATATATCGGCAGATCCAGCGGGCCGTTCCTCTCGCCGACAATTTCAGAACACACGAGCTTTCGCCCAAGACTTCAGGGAGTTGCAGGGTCTTGTCCTGAGGTCTCCGATATCTGGCATCGGCGATGCTTTGGCCCATCGGCATGGCCACACGTCAACACATGACTCCCGAAGATATCGGGCAGGTGATCGAAAGCTATCTGGCGGAACGGCAGGATGCGCTGCTGAATAATGGCGAGACGACTAAAGACGGCCGGCGATTCTCCTGGTGCGGCGACGTGTTGGAGTTCTTGTCCGAGGGCCTGTCCGATCGTTTGGCTTCGTTCGGCATTACGCTTACGAAATCCTTCCCCGGCCCATTTCGATTGATGGATGAGGAGCAAAGTCGGAACGGGCAACATACCAGGCGGTTTTGGACTACGGCTCTAGCGCGCGGATGTCCCGTGGCGCGGCTCTGCACGCTCTTCTACCACCGGCACGATCAGGTTCGGCTGCCTCGCCTGCCGAAGGTCGTAGCGTATCCTCCGAATTCCGTCGACGGTGAATCGGAATGAACTATGTCGCGTTGAAGATGTTGTTCGGCGATCGCGCCAAGTATCTCATGTTGCTCTGCGGCTTGACTTTTGCCGTCATGCTGATCGTGCAGCAGGGCTCGATTTTCTGGGGCTTGATGATGTGGTCCCAGTCGAGCGTGAGCAATACGAACGTGCCGATCTGGGTGACGGATCCCGGCATCGCGCAGGTCGACGAGGTGAAGCCGATCGCGGATACCGCGGTCGATCGGGTGCGGAGCGTGTCGGGCGTCGAATGGGCCGTGCCGCATTACCGCGGACTCCTGCGGGCGCGACTCTCGAACGGCGATTATCACCAGATCACGCTGGTCGGACTGGAGTCTTCGACGTTGATCGGCCGGCCGGCTGAGGTGCTGGAGGGGCGATTCGAGGACATCTTGCAGCCGGAAGCCGTGGTGCTCGACCAATGGGCGGTGGAACGGATGGGCGGACCCTCTGTGATCGGCATCGGAACGATTTTCGAGCTGAACGACAAGTTGGCCCGTGTAGTCGCCATCGCCAAGACGAGAAAGAGTTTCACCAACATTCCGGTGGTGTACACGACGTACGAAAGAGCGCTCCGCTATGTGCCGAGGGAACGGCGCGCGCTCTCCTATGTCCTGGCCAAACCCAGGGACGGCATGGACGCAACCGAACTCACGGCGCGCATCCGCGAGCGTACGGGTCTCGGCGCCTTCACGGGCGAAGAATTCGGGTGGAAGACCATCGGCTGGGTCTTGAAGAACACCGGCATCGGCATCAACTTCGGCACGACGATTCTGCTCGGTTTCATCGTCGGGATGGCGATCGCGGGACAGACGTTCTACCTGTTCACGGTCGAGAACCTGCGGCAGTTCGGCGCGCTGAAGGCCATGGGGACTTCGACGGCGACGCTGGCAAGAATGATTCTGCTGCAGGCTTTTACGGTCGGCCTGACCGGGTACGGGGTCGGAGTGGGACTCGCGACGATATTCGGATTCATCACGGCCAGCGGCGGAGGATTGCCGTTCGTGGAAACGTGGCAACTGCTGCTGCTGGTCTTGGTCGCCCTATTGATAATCTGCACCGTGTCCGCATCGATCAGCATCGTAAAACTGGCTCGATTAGAACCGGCGATCGTGTTTCGGTGAACACATGGAATTGAGGGAACAGTCGTCACTTCCGACCGGGCAACCGGCCGCCGTGCGCGCCAGAGGCGTCGTCAAGTCCTTCGGAGCCGGCGAAACCAAGGTGACGGTGTTGCGCGGCATCGACTTGGACATCTATCTGGGGGAGATGCTGTTGCTCGTAGGGGAGTCCGGAGGAGGAAAGACGACATTGCTCTCCGTGATCGCCGGTATCCTGAACGTCGACGAGGGCGACATCGACGTGCTGGGCGTGCCGCTCAGTGAGTTACCCGAACGGCGGAGGACGAAGTTTCGGGGCCAAACGATGGGATTCATCTATCAGCAGTTCAATCTGCTGCCGGCCCTGACCGCCGCCGAGAACGTGGCGATTCCGCTGCTGATTCAAGAGGTGCCCAGAGGAGAAGCCTTGGGCCGGGCTCGGAGGATGCTGGAACGGGTCGGGTTGGGCGATAGGACGGAATTTCTTCCGAAGAGTCTTTCCGGGGGACAGCAGCAACGGGTGGCGATAGCGAGGGCGCTTGTGAACGAGCCGCGGTTGCTGATCTGCGACGAACCGACCGCCGCGCTCGACGGGCCGAACGGACAAAAAATCATGGAGCTGTTGCGTGAAGTCGGCCGTACTGCGGACCGCTCGGTGGTGGTGGTCACGCACGACAGCCGCATTTTCCGTTATGGCGACCGAATGGCGAGATTGACCGACGGGCGGATTGTCAGCATCGAACCGATCATTCAGGAGGGAACCGCATGATCATGGCCAAACGTCTGAGTGTCTGGATGGCGCTGGCCGGTCTCGGGTTCGCCGGCTGGGTGCTGATGGGCGCCAACAGGCAGGAACCGATGCCGACGCCGGTGGCCGAGCCCCCCCGGTCGCCGTACGACCGGACTGTGGCGGCGTCTGGCATCATCGAGGCGGTCAATGAAAACGTTCGGATCGCGCCTCCGGCGGCGGGGCTCGTGACGAAGGTTTTTGCGGCGGTCGGCGATCAGGTCAAGGAGCAGGCGCCTCTGTTTCAACTCGACGACCGTGACCTCCGTGCGCAGCTATTGACGCGCGAGGCGGCCATTCCACCCATTTACGCGCAAATCGAGGAACAGCAGTACCGCATCGGCGATTTGGATACCCAACTCAAGCGTTTGAAAGCGGTGCACGATTCTCGCGCCGTAAGCGAGGACGATCTGAAACGGACTTGGTATGCGCTCGAGATGGCGAAACGCGCGAAGATTCGATTGGAAGCCGGTCTCAAACAGGCGATCGCGCAACGGGACGAAACCACGCTCCTGTTGGATCGGCTGACGGTGCGCGCCCCTCGGAGCGGCACGATGTTGCAAGTGAACGTTCGCGCCGGCGAGTACGCAACGGTAGGGGGTGTCGAGCCGCTCATGCTTCTCGGAGACACGCAACAGCTTCAAGTGAGGGCGGACGTGGACGAAGTCAACGCGCCGCTCGTGGCGCCGCAGGCCGCTGCCGTGGCCTCGCTGAAATCACGGGCGGAGGAGAAAATACCACTGACTTTCGTCCGTATCGAACCCTACGTTGTGCCGAAGAAGTCTTTGACCGGCGAGAACACCGAGCGGGTGGACACCCGGGTGCTCCAGATCATCTACCGCTTCAACCGGCCGAGTTATCCCGTCTATGCGGGACAGCAGGTCGATGTGTTCATTCAACGCCAAGGAGGCGAGGGGCGATGAGAAGCTTCGGCCGCGGTCTCGTCATCGTCGCAGCCTCGGCGGCTTTATCGGCCTGCGTGCAGGGGGAGGACTACAGGCGTCCGGCCGTGGAAGTGCCGGACGAGTGGTCGCGGATGGTCGATACGGCCGGCACGGAGGCGGAATCGAAACAACAACCGGAGGCGGACTGGTGGAAAGCGTTTCAGAACGAGGAACTGACCGAATTGATCAACAAGGCGCTACGCCAGAACCATGACGTCAAGCGGGCCCTTTCACGCGTGCTCGAAGGTCGCGCTTCGGTCCTCTCGGCCTCCGCCGGGCTTTACCCGCAGCTGAATCTGTCGGGTAGTTACACTCGGATCGAAATTTCCAAGAACACGTTGGCCGGTTTGGGACTGGCGACGGGCCAGCAGCCGGGACCGCAGGTGTTCGCCGCGCCGGGCACCGGGTTCAATCTATGGAACAGCGCGTTGGATATTCGATGGGAGATGGATTTCTGGGGGCGCATCAGGCGCGGACGGGAGGCCGCCGATTATGACGCGCGGGCGATCGAACAGGACGCGCGGGCGGTCGCGCTTTCACTGGTCGGCGACGTCGGACAGTCCTACTTCCGCATTCGTGAGCTGGACGAGCAGATCGACATCGCCAAGCGGACGGTCGCCGTGCGGCAGGAGTCGCTGGACATCATCAAGAAACGCGCGTCGGTGGGCCTCGCCTCCGAGCTGGACGTCAAACGGACCGAGGTGTTGGTGGCCGAGGTAGCCGGGATCATTCCCGATCTGGCGAGGAGTCGCGGAGTCGAGCTGCACAGGCTGGAAGTGCTGACCGGCATGGTGCCCGGTTCGCTGGCGCTGAAGAGTCGACCGTTGCGGACCGTCGTCGTCCAGCCGGACATTCCCATAGGGCTTCCGTCTCAACTATTGGAACGGCGTCCGGATATTCTGCAGGCGGAAGCCGCTCTTGCGGCGGCGAATGCCCGCGTCGGGCAGGCGAGGGCGTTTTTCTTTCCGACCCTGTCCCTCACCGGGCAGGGCGGCCTTCAGAGCGCCGAATTTTCCAACTGGTTCACCGGCAACAGCTTCAACTACAGCGTCGGGCCCTCGGTGATCCTGCCGATTTTTCAGGGAGGCACGAACGTCGCCCGGCTGGACTCCGCCGAGTCCCGGCATGAGCAGATGCTGGAAGGCTACCATCAGACCATCTTGGTGGCGTTTCGCGAGGTGGCCGATCTGCTCACATCGATCGAAGCCCGCCGTGAGCAGATCGCCCGGCAGCGTGAACAGGTCGCTGCAGCCCAGGCGGCCGTCGCGTTGGCGGAGGTGCGCTACCGGAAAGGTCTTGTCAACTATCTCGACGTGCTTGAAGCCCAACGCACCGCACTTGCGGCTGAAACACAGTTGGTCGCGTCCGAGCGCGCGCGGCTGTCCGACATGGTGGGATTGTTCAAAGCGTTGGGCGGCGGATGGAGCGGAGGGGACGTCCCGAAGGCTTCCTGACCGCCGGAGCTACTCCTTCAGCCTCACGGTCATCGCGATCGGCTCCAGCGGGTTGTCCCGTTCGTCTCTGGGGACGGCGACGATCTTGTCGACGACGTCCATCCCGCGGAAGACCTCGCCGAAGACCGTATACATGCGGTCCAGGCCGCTGTTGTCGTTCACGCTGATGAAGAACTGGGAGCCGCTGTCGTTGAAGTCGCGCGTGCTGTTGCTTTCGCGCGGCACCTTGGCCATGCCGACGGCGCCTCGCTTGTGCGGACGATCGCTGGTTTCCGGGGGTAGAAAATAGCCCGGGCTTCCGGTGCCGTGCAGCGAGCGGTCAGGCAGCTTGCTCAGAGGATCGCCTCCCTGAATGAGAAAGCCTGGCACGACGCGGTGAAACGTCGTGCCGTCGTAGAAGCCGAGCTTGATGAGCTTGATGAAGTTGTCGACGTGGCGGGCCGCCTCGCCGGCGTAGAAGCGGATCGTGATTTCACCGAACCTGGTCGAAATCGTCACGCGCGGATCGATCTTCTTGAATTCCATCGTCATGGCGCTGAATGTAACAAGGCAAGAAATCAATTTTCAATGAGCAATGTTCAGTGGCGGCGAACACTCTCCCCATTGAACCTTGAACATTGAGCATTCAACACTGAACATTACTTTGCAGTCCCTTGCCCGGATCGATCTTCCTCCACATGGCCGCGCCGAACAGCGCAACGGCGCCGGCGAAGGCGAGAGAGACCGGCCACCCCCACTGCGCCGCGATCCAGGGGGTGAGACTCGGTGAGATCATGCCGCCGATATTTGCGCCGGTGTTCATCAATCCGGAAAGCGTGCCGGCATGGGCTTTCGACAAGTCCGCCGCAGAGGCCCAGTAGGCGCCGACGGTGAAGTAGAGGAATCCCGCGCCGAGAGACAAACTGCCGATCGCCAAGAAAGGTGAATCGGCGAATCCTCCGACCATGATTACTCCCCCGGCCAGCACCATGCCGATGGTTCCGGCGGCGGCTCGTCCCGGTGTAACGCCCTGAGAACCGGCAAGCCGGTCGGTGACCCAGCCGCCAAGAGGGCAAAATACCAGCATGGCAAGAAAAGGCATTGCGGCATAAAGTCCGCCCTGAAGGACGTCGAAGCCTCGTACGTTCACCAAATAAAGATAGAACCAGGAGAGGTAAAGATAGGCGACATAGCCTAGGCAGGAATAGCTGGCGACAAGCCACCACACTGTCGGCGTGCGAGCGAGCGTCCGCCAGGGAACCGGTTGTTGAGGTTCCGGCGGTTCGGTGGGTGAGTTCGCAAGCATGTTCTTGATGACCCACGGATGCTGCGCCGGCCGGTCACGCGTGAGAACCCACCATAGGCCCGCCAAGACGATTCCGGTCAGAGCCGACAGGTAGAACACCGTCTGCCACCCCCAGTTCACCATCACCCATGCGGCAATCGGCGGAGTGAGGGCGGACCCCAGTCCAATTCCACCGATCGCGACACCGATGCCGACCCCTCGCGAGTCGTCCGGAATCCAGTTGGCCACGGTCCGGTTGAAGGTCGGGAGGGCGACGGCTTCTCCCATGCCCAAGACAAATCGCACAGTGACGAGGGCCCCTACGATTCCGATCGCCCCAGCCAGCGACGATGCGGCAGCCAGGGCGGTCATCGCGCTTAAGACGGACCACCAGAGCAACGCGCCGGTGAGCACTTTCCTGGGGCCGAATCGGTCCGCCAGCCATCCTCCGGGAATCTGAAAGATCGCGTAGCCCGCGACGAAGGCCGAGAAGACCAAGCCCATTTCCTGATCGGTAAGTCCGAAGGCCGGCATCATGTGTCTGGCGGTCACCGAAATATTGACGCGATCGATATACGTCACGACGCTGGTCAGGAAGAGCAGCGCGAGAATCAGCCGACCGACCGGAGTGATGGGGGATCGAGCAGTAGCCACAAATGTCGCGTGACCATCCGATGCCGAATGCAAGGGCGCATTATATACCGCTCGGCCGCCGTATGCCCTGGAAAAGCGCCGAATGAGGACGGCGAAATTCTCCTGTGGCGACGCAGGCTTAGTGGATTTCACCGGACCGATTCGGTAAGATGAAATCCAGCCTCGAGTC
>JBBILH010000038.1:26791-27821 GCA_037445005.1 Nitrospira sp. | reverse complement strand
GCTTGGGTGGGCTCAATGCCTTAGCAAGTAGCAGACTTCCGTAAGCTGATAGAGAAGAACTCTTTCGCCTGGGAGGCAAGGATTACGTCATCAAAGAGGCGGACATCGTATATTTTAGATTTAACGTGTGACAGAGCTCCTGACGCGCAAGCCTGATGCGTGGATTCCCCTTGCCGAACAAGTCGTGATTGATCCTATCCCGTCCGTTCGGCTCTAAAAGATCTCCCAGTTTTCAGTATTCGGCCCTGCTGCTAGAATGGCCCGCATTCATATTGCTCGCCGTGGCCTCGTCAATCATACGCTACACGGAGATAGCAGATGATCAGAGTGCTGTTTGTGGAAGAGAACGAGGCGGAAGCCCGCTATGCCGAGGCGATGCTCAAGGAAGCGGGTCAAGGACAAATCGAGGTGACGCGAGTACCGCGACTCAGTGTCGCGCTTCGCCGCCTGGGCCATGAAGCGTTTGACGTAATTTTGTTGGACGGAGGATTGGTCGGCACCCATGGGCTCGACATGCTGGACTTGGTTCTGGCGGCACTCGCCCGTATGCCGATCGTTCTCTTGAGCGACCAGAACGATGCGGCGCTCGAGGAACAGACCATTCGAAGAGGGGTCCAGGAGGTGGTCGAGAAGAAGCAATGGACATCAGAGTTGCTGGCCAGGACGGTACGCCGCGCCATCGAACGCAAGCGCGCGGAACGGAACCTCGCGTACCTTGCCCAATACGACCCTCTGACGGCCTTGGCAAACCGGGCCTTGTTCCACGATCGGTTGTCGCACGCTTTTGCGATGGCCAATCGAAAAAAGCATGAACTTGGTGTGGTGCTGTTGGGGCTGGACGATTTCGGCGAAATACTGGCGAACTACGGGCAAGAGGTCGGCGATAGCCTCCTCACCATGACGGCGGATCGCCTGAGACATTGCATCAGGGTGTCGATACCGTTGCGCGACTAGGCGGCGACGAATTCACCTGCTTGTTGGAAGGGATCCATTGCAAGGCGGACATGGAAATCGTGGCCAACCGCATTCT
>JBBILH010000038.1:0-26768 GCA_037445005.1 Nitrospira sp. | reverse complement strand
ATGCGCCCTCCGTACAGAGCCGGGGCCCAAGAAATTCCAGTGACGATCAGCTTGGGCATCGCGGTGTTTCCATTGGACGGTCAAGAAGCCGACGGCTTGCTGGGCGCTGCCAAGAAGGCCACGGGGTTGGCGCAGGAGGCCGGCGGAGGGCGCTATGCGATTTATCAGGCCCCATCATAGGAAAGGAGGTGGGGATCAATTGGGCCGACCGGGACCGGACGGCGGTGAAGGCTAACCCCTCCGGCTTCCGGCATGGAATCACCTGCCCGTTCAGCTTTGTCGGAAAATTGACAGGTCTTTGAGCCTTGTGGTAGCTTTCACCTTTCCCAGCGCCTTATAGGCGTCCTACACCTCGCTCCGGCCGCGAGCCGGGGCCTATGTCCAGGAGGATTCTGCATGGAGCTCTACGAGTCTCTATTCATCATTCGTCCGTCCATTACCGACGAGGAAACGAACGCCCTCATCGAGAAGATGAAGTCCGTCGCCGACAAGACCGGCGCTCAGTTCATCAAAGCCGAAAACTGGGGCCGCAAGAAACTGGCCTACGAGGTTCGTCGGGAGCGGAAAGGCACCTACGTGTACTTCTATTTCAAGGCGCCGAACAACACGGTCGGCGAGTTGGAGAGGGCTTATCGCCTAGAGGATAACATCATCAAGTTTCTCACTGTCCACCTCGAGAAGGAACTGGTGCCACGCCGGCCGATGGAGGCTCCATCGGAGGAGTTTGCCGGTGGCCGGGTTTAACAAAGTCATTCTTCTCGGCAACCTCACTCGCAATCCTGAATTGCGGTACACGCCCAACGGCACGCCGGTTGCGACTTTAGGGTTGGCCGTCAGCAGGCGTTACAGGCAGGGGGACGAACTCAAAGAGGAAGTCTGCTTCGTCGACGTCGTGGTATTCGGGAAGCAGGCGGAACATTGCGGCCAATATCTCAGCAAGGGCAACGGCGTCATCGTCGACGGCCGGCTGCAGCAGCGCCGGTGGGAAACCGACGACGGGCAGAAGCGCAGTAAGCATGAGGTGGTCGCCCAGACCGTGACCTTCATGCCGAAGCGTGGAGACGCCGGCAGCGGGGGCGACACGACTTCCCACGAAGAACCCCATTACGATTACGACGAACCGCAGGCTTAATTCCGAAGGAGCGATATCATGGAACGTGAACGAAGCGGAGGCGGAGGGCGCGGCGAAGGCAGCGGTGGTGGAGGCCGGTTTTTTCAACGACGACGGCCTTGTCGGTTTTGCATCGAAAAAGGCTCGATCGATTTCAAAGACGTCGGGCTGCTGCGGAATTTCCTTACCGAGCGGGGCCGCATTGTTCCCAGGAGAATCTCCGGCAACTGTTTAGGGCATCAGCGAGAACTGACGACGGCCGTCAAGCGTGCGCGTCACATCGCCTTGATCAGCTTCGCAGAAGAGCGATAGGCGTGCCCTTGCAGTTGGAGATACAGGCTGGTGCCACGATGGGGCTGCTCGCACCGTTGGTAACGGATATTACGCCGGAAGGCTTGTCGTTGGTCGGTGAAGTAACGGCGGACGAGCTTGCGCTTACCGAAGACGATACCATCCTCAAAGGGCCTGTGTCGGTCAGTCTCGATTTGGCCAAGGCCGATGACATGATTGCCGTGACCGGCGTGCTCGAGGGCTCGGCCGTGCGCCAGTGTGTACGATGCCTGAAAGATTTCGACGAGCCGCTGGCCTTTTCCGTCCACGCCGCCTATGCCCGCGAGGGCAAAGAGGCAAAGAAAGACGGCAGGGGGACGGGCCGCCAGTCCCATGGCGAGGCTCGGAAAAGCAGGCCGATTGCCGAAAAGCCTGAGCCGGACCTCGGGGGGGTGGACGAGGGCGACGATCGTTATTTTTATCAAGGAGATCACGTGGAGCTGGCGCCGATGTTGCGCGAGCACATCATCTTGGCGGCTCCGATGCAGCCTCTTTGCCGAGAGGATTGCGCCGGGCTCTGTGGCCGATGCGGTAAGGATCTGAACGAGGGACCCTGTCAGTGTCCCGCGGAGCCCCAGTCGACGGCGATTAGGGTTGTTCGAAGCACAAAACCATAGCCCGGTCAACAAACGAGCCGAAGGGCTTGCCGGGTCCGAACTGAGCGGAGGAAGAAAAATGCCGAATCCAAAACATAAACACTCACGGGCTAGGCGTGATAAGCGGCGGACACAGAAGTTGCGGATTACCCCTCCAGGCATGTCGGTCTGTCCCCAGTGCCATGAATTGAAGCTTCCCCACTACACGTGCCTGAATTGTGGGACCTACAAGGGGAAAGCCGTCATTCAGGTCGAGGAAGTTTGATCTGGGAGTCTGTCCGAGTAATGCCGGTTTATTGCGGCAAACGATCTGCGGCCGTCTGCTTTGTTCTCGGCCGGGAAAATTACTCAACGTAATTCGGCTAATACGCCTGAGGTTTTCTCGATCTTTTGGCTGCCTGAGCGGTTCAAGTCATTCTGTCGCGTAGTTGCGTCATTGCCGCTACTCCTCTACACTCCAGTCATCGTTGAGCCGTATTGCAGGCCGCGAGTCTTTCCTGTCAGCGCCCGAAGTAGAAAATCAATATGACGACGCCGCTTCGAATGAGAATCGCCCTTGATGCAATGGGAGGTGACCACGGTCCCGCACCCTGCATCGAGGGGGCGCTCCAGGCCGCGCAGGAGCACAACCTCGATGTCATACTCGTGGGTGACGAGTCGGTTCTGACGGAGGAATGCGCGCGTCTCGGCTGCACCGACGGCCGTCTCGCGATCCGGCATGCTCCGCAAGTGGTCGAGATGCACGAATCGCCCGCCGCGGTCGCGCGGAAAAAGCGGGATTCCTCGATTTGGATCGCCACCGAATTGGTTAAGAGCGGCGACGCGAGCGCCGTGGTAAGCCCAGGAAACACCGGCGCCAGCATGGTGGCGGCCTTCTTCGTTCTCGGCCTGATCAAAGGCGTCGAGCGCCCGGCCATAGCCACAAGCCTGCCGACTTTGACCGGTGAAGCCGTCATGCTGGATGTCGGGGCGAATGTCGATTGCACTGCGCAACACCTCATGCAGTTCGCCATCATGGGCAACGAGTACGGCCAACATCTCTTCAAGAAACCGAATCCTCGTGTCGGACTGCTGAGCATCGGGGAAGAAGACAGCAAGGGAAACGAGGTGACCAAAGAGGCGTTCAAACTCCTCAAGGCCAGTCCGCTCAACTTCATCGGCAATGTGGAGGGACGGGATGTCTACAGCGGCAATGCGGACATCGTGGTGTGCGATGGATTTATCGGCAACGTCGCTTTGAAGATTTCGGAAGGGGTCGCCGACACGATCAAGAAGTTGCTGCTGAAAGAGATCTCGGGCTCCTTCTTCGGCCGCTTGGCCTATCCGCTGATCGCATCGCCCCTCTTGAAGCTCAAGCGGCGGATCGACTACGCGGAATTCGGCGGCGCGCCGCTGTTGGGGGTCAACGGCATCACGATGATCTGCCACGGTCGTTCCTCGGCGAAGGCGATCAAGAACGCCATCCGTCGCGCCAAAGGATTGGCCGAAAGCCGCGTCGACGCCCTCATCCAGCGCGACATCGAGGAAAGCCTCGCCCAAAGCCGGGCGTCCCAGGAGCCGGCCACGTGAGAGCCCGCATTACCGGCACCGGCTCTTACACGCCGGAGAAAATTCTGACGAACGCCGACCTCGAAACGATGGTCGCTACTTCGGACGAGTGGATCACCGAGCGCACCGGCATCCGTGAGCGTCGGATCGCCGCCGCCGGCGAAGCCTGCTCCGACCTTGCGGTGAAGGCCGGAGAGCGGGCCTTGGCGGCGGCCGGCGTGCGCCCCGATGATCTGGATCTTATCCTCCTGGCCACCTGCACGGGCGATTATCCTCTCCCAGCCACTGCCTGCCTGATCCAGCATCAGCTCGGAGCGACCAAGGCAGCGGCGTGCGACCTATCGGCGGCATGCTGCGGATTCGTATACGCCTTGTCCATGGCCGATGCCTATGTCCGAACCGGCATGCGGCATGTCTTGGTCATCGGCGCAGAGGTCATGTCCGCAATCACGGATTGGACCGACCGCAATACCTGCATCCTGTTCGGCGACGGAGCGGGCGCGGCGGTCGTCAGCGCCGGCGAAGAGGATCGGGGGATCCTCTCGACCCATCTGCGATCGGACGGCGGCCTCTGGGAATTGATCGCGGTGCCGGGCGGGGGATCCCGTATGCCGCCATCCGAAAAAGTCGTGGCCGAGCGGCTGAATTGCATTAAGATGAAGGGGAACGAGACCTTCAAGGTCGCCGTCAGGATGCTCGAGGAAATCGCACGGGAGACGTTGGCGGCCAACGGCGCAAGAGTCGAGGATCTGGATCTGTATGTTCCGCATCAGGCCAATGTCCGCATACTCAAGGCCGTTGCCGATCGTCTGGGGCTGCCATTGGGGAAGGTGATGCTGAATCTTGATCGATACGGGAATACGTCGGCAGCGTCGATCCCGATCGCGCTTGACGAGGCGGTGCGGCAGAAGCGGATCACGGACGGTTCCCTGGTCATGCTGGGCGCGTTCGGCGCAGGTCTGACCTGGGCCTCGGCCTTGATCCGATGGTAGGACGATCAATCCCGACCCGAGCTTTTTCCATTTGACTTTCCCCAACATTTCGAAGATATCTAACCCCTTATGAATTCAGGAATCGCTTTCGTATTTCCCGGCCAGGGGTCGCAGTCAGTGGGGATGGGGAAAGCCCTTTATGAGGCCTACCCCGATCTAAAACAGGTGTACGACGAGGCCTCTTCGGTTCTCGGCTACGATGTCGCGGCGCTCTGTTTCGAGGGCCCGGTGGAAAAGCTCAATCTGACCGAGCATACCCAGCCGGCGCTGCTGGTCAGCAGTGTCGCTGGGCTGAAAGCGTTGGAGCCCATGGGGGTAAAACCCATGGCCGTGGCAGGGCACAGTCTCGGTGAGTACACGGCTCTGGTGGCTGCCGGAGCGCTTCGGTACCGGGATGCGGTCGGCATCGTTCAGAAGCGGGGACGTTATATGTCGGAAGCGGTCGCGCCCGGAACGGGATTGGTCGCCGCGCTTTTGGGTCTGGCCTCCGACGCGGTCAGGGAAGTGTGTCGAGAGGCGTCGGCAGCCGGAGTCGTGCAGGCGGCAAACTTCAATTCGCCGGGCCAGGTGGTGATTGCCGGGGAGAAACCCGCAGTGGAGAAGGCTATCGAGATTGCCAAAACGAAAGGTTGCAAGAAAGCGATTGCTTTGCCGGTCAGCGTCCCCGTGCATACACCCCTGATGCAAACGGCCGCGGATCGACTGGCAAGAGATCTGGCAGGGATTTGCTGGGCGGATCCGCAGGTGCCGCTGATCAACAATGCGGAGGCCAAGGCGTTAACAAGCGCCGCAGAGATTCAGCCTTCGTTGGTCCGGCAGCTCCCCTCCTCGGTCTTGTGGGAAGACTCGGTGAAGACAATGACGGCGATGGGAGTCGACACCTTTGTGGAGATCGGCCCCGGCGCCGTGTTGACCGGGTTGATCAAGCGCATTTCGCCCGAGGCGAAGTTGCTGAACGTGAACGATCCAAAGTCGCTGGAGCTAACGATACAGAGTCTGAAAGGAAGCTGACAGGTTCGCAACGGCCAAGCTGGCAAGCTTTTGTGTTGCATATCAGCGTGCTCCCTTGTGAGCCGAAAGGGATTCGATGTCACTACACGGTAAAGTCGCCATCGTCACCGGTGCGGCGCAGGGGATCGGGCGCGCCATTGCTGAAGCCTTGGCGGAGGCCGGCGCCGATATAGCGGTCGCAGACCTCGATCCGGCCCGATCGAAGGAGGCTGTTGCGGCAGTCGAGAAGCTCGGAAGAAAAGCGATGAACGTCAAGGTCAATGTGGCCGACGCCGGCGATACGAGAGCCATGGCCGAACAGGTTGCCAAGGAGCTGGGGAAGATCGACATTTTGGTCAACAACGCCGGGATTACACGCGACGGCCTGTTGCTCAGGATGAAGGAAGAGGATTGGAACTTGGTCCTGCAAGTCAACCTAAACGGGACGTTCAACTGCACGAAGGCCGTGTTGCAGTCGATGACCAAACAACGCTATGGGCGAATCGTCAACATCGCCTCGATTGTCGGTGCAATGGGCAACGTGGGCCAGGCCAATTATGCGGCGTCCAAAGCGGCGGTCATCGGTTTTACGAAGACCGTGGCACGCGAGTATGCGAGCCGTAATGTGACGGTCAATGCGGTTGCGCCGGGATTCATCGATACGGCGATGACTCAGGGTTTGCCAGCCGACGTCAAGGATACCCTTCAAAAGCAAATTCCGCTCGGGCGGCTAGGGACTCCTGCGGATATTGCCGCAGCGGTCCGATTTCTGGTATCGGAGGAGGCGGCCTATATCACCGGACACGTGCTTCATGTGAACGGCGGAATGCTCATGCCGTGAACGAGACGAAATCAACACAATCAGGATGCGCCGATCGGCGAGACCACAGCCAGAGAAGGAGGAGTCAACGTTATGGCTACAGTAGATGAACGGGTGAAGAAGATCATTGCGGAGCAGCTGGGCGTCGAAGAGGATGAAGTCACGGCAGAGGCCAGCTTCGTGGAAGATCTCGGCGCGGATTCGCTGGATACGGTCGAATTGGTGATGGCGCTCGAGGAGGAGTTCGGCATTGAGATCCCGGATGAGGACGCGGAGAAGATTCTCACCGTCGGAAAAGCGCTCGATTACATCAAGGAGAAAGCCTAGTCATCGGGTCCACCCATGAATGACCGTCCTACCAGACGCATCGTGGTTACCGGGCTGGGCCTTGTTACCCCGCTGGGGACCGGTGTGGAAAAGACATGGAGCGCGCTGTGTGCGGGAGAGTCCGGCATCGGGCGGATTACCAAGTTCGATCCAGCCGGATACGACGCGCAAATTGCCGGGGAGGTCAAGGATTTCGATCCCGCCCAATTCATCGAGAAAAAAGAAATTAAGAAAATGGACGCGTTCATCCACTATGCTGTAGGCGCATCACAGCTCGCGGTGGATGATGCGGGGCTCAAGGTGTCGCCGGAGGAGGCGACGAAGGTCGGGGTGTATATCGGTTCCGGTATCGGGGGACTCGGTTCCATCGAGCATTACCACAATGTGCTGAAGGAGAAGGGACCCGGTCGCGTTTCACCGTTTTTCATTCCGATGACCATCATCAACCTCGCCTCCGGGCAGGTTGCGATCCGGCTGGGCGCCAAAGGACCGAATTCTTGCGCGGTCACGGCTTGCGCAACCGGTAACCACTGTATCGGTGATGCGTTCAGACTGATCCAGCGCGGCGATGCCGACGTAATGGTTGCAGGAGGAGCGGAGGCTGCGATCACGACGCTCGGCGTGGCGGGATTTGCCGCCTCGAAAGCCCTTTCATTTCGAAACGACGCTCCGACCAAGGCGAGCCGTCCGTTCGACAAAGATCGGGACGGATTCGTGTTGGGAGAAGGAGCCGGCGTGGTCGTCTTGGAGGAATTGGAGCATGCGCGTCGGCGCGGTGTGCGAATCTACGCGGAGTTGATCGGATACGGCATGAACAGCGATGCCTACCACATCACGGCCCCCTCAGAGGAAGGGGAGGGCGCTGTGCGCTGCATGGAATTGGCGTTGAAGGATGCCGCAATCGGCAAGGACCAGATCGGCTATATCAATGCGCACGGTACGTCGACCATGGCGGACGCGATCGAGACAAAAGCGATCAAGCAGGTATTCGGAGAGCGGGCCTACCGCATTCCGGTCAGTTCGACCAAGTCCATGACCGGCCATCTCCTGGGGGCCGCAGGAGGCATCGAAGCCGTCTTCAGTATCCTCGCGATCCACCACGGCATATTGCCGCCGACGATTAATTTGGACAATCCGGATCCTGAATGCGATCTGGATTATATTCCGCACAAGGCTAGACCGGCCGCCATTGAGGTGGCGCTGTCGAACTCGTTCGGCTTTGGCGGAGTCAATGCATGCCTCCTGTTCAAAAAGCCGAACTTCTCCTAGTCAGAATCGAGATCGTCTTGCCTCCATGGCCTCTTCCCCACCAAGCGATTCACTGCAGTCGGTATTGGACCACCGGTTCAGAGACCCCGCCCTGCTCGACGAGGCGTTGACGCATACATCCTATGTGAACGAGCTCAAGGGTTCTGCCGTTCCTCACAATGAGCGGTTGGAGTTTCTGGGCGATGCGGTTTTATCGTTGGTCATGGCGGAGTATCTGGCTTCCCGGTTGCCGGAGTGTCCCGAAGGAGCTCTGTCGAAACTCAAAGCGAAGCTGGTGAGCGAATCGTCGCTCGCCGGCGTAGCCAAGCGCATCGGACTGGGGAGCCGACTTCGGCTGGGTCGTGGGGAGGAACGTTCAAAGGGGCGAGAAAAAGACTCCCTCCTGGCCGATGCGGTCGAAGCCGTGATCGCCGCCGTCCA
This sequence comes from Nitrospira sp., assembly GCA_037445005.1. Lineage (GTDB taxonomy): Bacteria > Nitrospirota > Nitrospiria > Nitrospirales > Nitrospiraceae > Nitrospira_C. Next base: position 18,365 of record JBBILH010000038.1, on the reverse strand, counting down.
CCTTGATGGAGGCTATGAGGCCGGTCGTCGGGCAACGCTGCGCCTGTTTGCCGATGAGCTGCGGGCGGCCACGGAGCAGGGGACCGCTCCAGGCTCCGACGATTACAAAACACAGCTTCAGGAGTGGTGCCAGAGGCGGCACGAAGCGCTGCCGCGGTATGCGATGGTTGGGGAAACCGGCCCGGACCACGAGAAAATGTTCGAAGTTGAAGTGTCGGTGAAGGAAGAGATCATGGGACGCGGAGTCGGTCGAAGCAAGAAGGAAGCGGAACAGTCTGCTGCTAAACAGGCCTTGCAACGGGCCGGCCGGTAGCGGCGGACGATCATGATATGATGCATCGGTAAGAAGCGATCATTCGGGACAGAGGAGGAGATCATGCAGAAGGCGGGGAAGCAGAGTCGATGGTCCATGTACACCGGCATTGCCGCGCTGATGCTCATAGGGGTGGGGCTCTTTTCGGCGACGCCGGTCGATGCCGAGGGAAGTAAGGCTCCCAAGGCGGTCATTAAGACCAAGTTCGGTGAGATGGAAGTGAAGTTTTTCCCGGAGAAAGCCCCAAAACACGTCGAGAACTTCATCGCGTTGGCCAAATCGGGGTTCTACAACGGTACGATCTTCCACCGGGTGATTCCAGGTTTCATGATCCAAGGCGGAGATCCCAATACCAAGGATCCTCAGAAGACGGCAGTCTACGGCCAGGGTGGTCCTGGCTATACCATAAACGCCGAGTTCAACAAGATCCCGCACATACGGGGGGTTGTATCAATGGCTCGAACTCCCGATCCTAACAGCGCCGGATCGCAGTTCTTCGTCGTCGTGAAGGATTCGAATTTCTTGGATGGCCAATATACGGCCTTCGGAGAAGTCGTCAAGGGACTGGAAGTGGCCGATAAAATCGTGAGTCTTCCACGGAATTCTCAAGATCTGCCGACGGAACGAGTGGAGATAATTGTGGCAATCGTGGAATGAGAGACCAGAAGCCTTTCACCGGACCATGCTTGCATCGATTTCACAATAATCAGCAGATACATAAAATGATTGAAGTGTCCACATTAATAGTAGGACCCTGACTAATAGTGATATTGCATTGAACAATTGTAGGTACTTTTTGCTTTGCTATTAAGCATCCTGCTTCACAATTACTTACCTTCACTCGAAGAGACCGGAATTCGGTTGGCTGCTGTGTGTCTTGCTAGCATACTCGTTGGCTGTGGCTCACCGGCATCTCAACCATCTGGCTCCGTAGTAAGGCCCTCAGCTGCGGAAACAATCGTCGCCGCGATAGTGGCAGAGGCCACAAAACTCCAGCACAATACAGTGGCCGTGGTCGAGTTTTCTGAACTATCTGGCACTGGTTATGCCCCTTCGCCAACGGGTCGGTTTGTGGCCGAGCGAATAACGACCCAACTCGTTTCCTCTGGTAAAATGAAGGTCATCGAGCGGGCACAACTTGACAAAGTCATCGGCGAACTCAGACTTGGCGTCAGCGGATTGGTTGACGATGCCAAAGCCAAGTCTATAGGGAAGTTACTTGGTGTTGAGGCAATTGTCACGGGGACGCTGACTGGAGTGGGAGGCGAAACCGAAATTCACTCAAGGATGGTACGCGTGGAGGATGGCATGATTTTGGCCGCAGTTACAACCCGTGATGCCATTCTCGTTGAAGGGCGACCTTTGAGTGCTATTTCAGTAGCAGGATCAACTACATCGTCGTTAAGGGCTGGGACTGTAAGACCGGTTACCAATTTGCGCGCCGTCATCAAGACGAAGTTCGGAGACATGGAGATCGCGTTCTTCCCGAACAGGGCGCCGAAGCACGTCGAGAACTTCATCGCGTTGGCCAAATCGGGGTTCTACAACGGTACGATTTTTCACCGTGTCATTCCGGGGTTCATGATCCAGGGCGGAGATCCGAATACGAAGGATCCGAACAAGCCGGAAACGTATGGAATGGGCGGGCCTGCTGAGCGGCTGAACGCTGAGTTCAACGATATTCCGCATCGGCGGGGGATTCTATCGATGGCGCGGACGAACGATCCTAACAGCGCCGGATCGCAGTTCTTTATCGTCGTGAAAGACTCGAATTTTCTAGACAGACAGTACACGGTGTTCGGGGAAGTCGTGAAAGGCATCGAAGTGGCGGACAAGATCGTAAGTCTTCCTCGAAATGCCCGAGACCTTCCCGCTGAGCGGGTCGAGATCACCGTGGTGATCGAATAGGCAAGAGTCCACCGCATTGCAGGAGGGCAGCATGGCGATGAAAAGGCTGCTGCTGACGCTTGCCGCACTGGCCCTAGGGTTGACTGTGGCCTGCGGGGGGAAGCTGGCGGTGAAGCCGGCTCCTCCACCCGACCCTGGGCCCAAGGCCATCATCAAGACCAAGTTCGGAGATATCCACATCAAGTTCTTTCCGGACCTGGCCCCCAGGCACGTGGAAAATTTCATCAAACTGGCCAAGGCTGGTTTTTACAACGGGACGATTTTTCACCGGGTCATTCCTGGTTTCATGATTCAGGGCGGCGATCCGAATACCAAGAGCTCGCTCCGGAAGGAGACCTATGGACTCGGCGGTCCGAAAGATGCGAAGGGCGAGCCGATCACGTTGAAGGCCGAATTCTCGGATGTCCCACACACCAGGGGCATTGTTTCAATGGCGCGGGCCAGCCAACCCGATACGGCAGGGTCTCAGTTCTTCATCGTGGTGGAAAACTCTCCGTCTCTCGATCGAAAATACACGGTCTTCGGCGAGGTCATCAAAGGAATGGGAGTTGCCGACAAGATCGTGCAACTGCCAAGGAATGAGCAGGATCTGCCGAACGAACGGGTAGAGATGACGGTGACGGTTGTCGAGTGACGCGCTATCTCACGTGCTCGAGATAGACTCTCAGCCTGGCGCGTTCAGAAGGAAGAAAGAGAATAAAGCTCAAGCCGAAGGCGTTCCCCTTCACCCATCGAACCTTCGCGCGCTCCACCTTCACCGGGGGCGGCTGGTTGGGCAAGTGAAGCAGGACGTGGAACTCCAACTCTTCCGCTACCATGACGTCGGATTCGCCGCGGCACCCGGCGGTGGACATGTTGGTGACCGTGGCTTCTCCCTCGATCTCCTCCGACGCGAACCTCAACGTGCACCGAAGGTTCACCCTTCTTGCCTTTCTGACCTTGTGTTCTTTGTCCTGAATCATCCGCGACGTCTCCCGGACCATCAATGGTGATGTTCGCATCCCGGTCCGTGCACGTGCGGCTCCTGCACAGGAGGGGGCGAAAACGATCGTCCGGGCAGAACGATGTGCCCGGGCTCATGTTGCCGGCTCAGGTGGGTAGCGATATCGGGATGGTACGCTTTCACATATCCGATCAGGCCGCTCAGAAACCGCTGGGATTGGAATCCCGTCCCCGAAAAGTCTGAAACAAACTGAATCGCACGATCCAATACCTCCGGCGCGCCGGACCCATCCGCGATCTGCTGAGGGTTTTGTTTCTTGAATGTCTCGTATTCCTTTCTCAGATGCTCCGCAAACACCGGCATCGGCGCGGTGGGCACGTGAAGCGGGCTGAGCGTACGCCGTAACGCTTGAATGGCCGCAATAATTTCGGCGTCCTGTCCATCGCGGCGTCCGTGGAAATAGCTGAACGTCACGACCTCGATCAGGTTGTACAGGGCGACGGCCTTCTCCCCTCCGAGTTCTCCCAGTTGTCGATAGAACTCCCGCCGCACGGGCATGAATTGGCTGCTCAAGCGCTTCTGCTGATAATCGCTCCCGGTTTCGAGATACGGGCAATCCTGCGGGCAGGAGACGCGGACGATCCGGTGCTCGCCGCAACAGAGCGCACAGATGAGCCCCCCCAGCGCCGGGCAGGGACGTTTCCCCTTCCGTTGACGGCAATAGCTACACTGGCTCATTTCTTCGAAGTCCCTTCAGGAAGCGGCTTGGGTGGAGGGGGGATGAATCCATAGTCCGCCAGCGTGCGTTTCTCTTGTTTGGCCTTGCCGGTCGAGGGGGTCTCCAACCCGTTCATTTCCGCCGCGTGCGCCACTTCGTACGGCACCAGGATCAGATTGTTGGCGCGGTCAATCCCGAGATCGCCCGGCGCCGGCAGATATTCCGCAATGACCTGGAAGCGCTTGTCCCAAGTCATTCGCCAGACCTTTCCCGTTGTGGAATCCGACACGTACATGTTGCCCCACCGGTCAAAGTCCACCCCGCGGAGGTTCTTGAAGCGCCCCGAGAAAAAACCGTTCGAGACAAGTTCGGTCAAAGTCCCATCGGGAGAAATCTCGAAGATTTTTCCCTTGTCCCAACTCACGGCGATGATTTGTCCGGATTTGGGATGAATAGCCAGCCCCGACGGCCCGGCCAACGTCGGATCGGCAATCAACGTTGAATGTGCACGTCTTGACAGATCGATCTTGTAAATCCGGTTCGCTTGCTGGTCCGAACCGTACAGGAGCCCTTTGCCGTCGGAAACGAGATCGGTCAACGACACACGGGCGGACCCGTTCGCCGGGCCTTCGGCAAGCGAATAGGCCGCCGTCGGCTTTCCGGAGTTAATATCGAAGCCGCGCACGGTGTCGAGATCCGCCACGTACAGAGTCTGATCCACGAGGGCGAGGCCTTTGGGGGCATGCAAGGTTACGTTTCCCTTCCCCCCTTGAATGAACCTGAGATCGACGATTTTGCCGTGAGCGTCGAGCTTGGTGATGAAGCCGTTGTTATCCGCTGTCTCCGGTTCCCCGTTGATGCTGGAAATGAAGTACTCGTTTCCTGTCTGACTGCTGACAAAGCTGTAGGGAGTCTGCAGCTCCGTGACGGTAATTTGAGCGAAGACCGGCGTAGAAACGAGGGCGAGGCTCGCGCTAATGACCGCAGCCTTCCACATGATGCTGGAGATCCTAAGAGATTGAGGGTAGGCGTAATACTTCAAGCGCGGCAAGCCACCGTGATACATCTCATCAAATTCATCGTAAACGTGAGGGAGAGACCCTGTCAAGAAATGCGGGTAATGGGTCCGAGGCGAGAAGCAAGGGGAAACGTCTGGTCCAATCGCCCGGGACCTCTAGGCTCGTGCCTGATTCGCGGCGTTGACTTGCCCGAAAATGCCCTGCTAAGGTGCCGCAATTTATGAAGCAGGTTGAGGTCAAGGTTAAGGTTGAGCCGGAAATCTTGAGAACGGTTTCCCTTCGCCTCAACCTCAGCCTTTACCTACTGCTTTGGAGGGGACCGTGGCGGCGAAACTGATAGATGGAAAGGCATTGGCACAACAAGTCAGAGATCGGCTTGCGGTGGAATCCGCTGCAGTATTGGCTCGAACGGGCACGAAACCGGGGTTGGCGACGATTCTGGTCGGAGATGATCCGGCTTCTCATGTGTATGTGAAGAACAAACAGAAGGCCTGCGAGCAGGCCGGCATATATGTGGACGACCACAAACTGCCTGCTTCGACGCCCCAGGCCGATCTGCTGGCGTTGATTGAGAAGAAGAACGCCGACCCCAAGATCCACGGGATTCTCGTCCAGTTGCCGCTTCCCAAGCATATTGAAAGCCGCGTGATCTTGGAGGCGGTGTCTCCGAACAAAGACGCAGACGGCTTTCATCCTTACAATTTCGGCCGGCTCGTCGAAGGCAATCCCGTATTCGAAGCCTGCACGCCGAAAGGCGTGATCAAGATGATCGAATCGGCGGGCGTCACGATTGAAGGCAAACGCGCGGTGGTCGTGGGGCGCAGCAACATCGTCGGCAAACCGCTGGCTCTCATGTTGTTGCAGCGGAACGCCACCGTAACGATTTGCCATTCCAAAACCCGGGACCTTCCCGCCGTCTGTAGGGAGGCTGACCTCCTGCTCGTGGCAATCGGTAAGGCCAAGTTCGTGACGGCTGATATGGTGAAGGAAGGCGCGGTGGTGATCGACGTGGGAACCAACAAGACCCCGGAAGGAAAACTGTGCGGCGACGTCGATTTCGAGCCGGTCAGCCAGAAGGCCGGCTGGATCAGCCCGGTTCCCGGCGGCGTCGGCCCTATGACGATCGCGATGTTGCTGGACAATACGGTGGAGTCTGCTATGAGAAATGCTGGGATGAAGAGAGGGTAGGGCAGACGCAATGAGTCGGGAGCCGAAGAGACTGAAAGAGGCACTGGATCAGGGGAAATTTGCGGTTACGATCGAGTACAACCCCCCGAAGGGCACCAACATTTCCGCTGTCTTGGAAAACGCCAAGAAACTTGTAGGGCGAGTGGACGGCGTCAACGTGACCGACAATACGGCCGCCGTCGTGCGGGCCGGGTCTCTGCCGGTCTGTCGCCTCCTCTATGAGCTAGGGCATGATCCGGTCATGCAAATGACCTGTCGGGACCGTAACCGGATCGCCATGCAGTCCGATCTCATGGGCGGCCACATGTTGGGCATTAGAAACATTCTTTGCCTTACCGGCGACTATCCGACGGTCGGTGACCATAAGGAAGCCAAGCCGGTGTACGATCTGGATTCAGTCCAGGTGATGCAGTTGGTCCAGAGCCTCAACAACGGACGCGACATGTCCGGCAACAAGCTCGACGGGTCGACGGCCTTCACGATCGGAGCGGCCGTGACGCCGGAAGCCGATCCGATCGGGCCGATGCTGGCCAAATTCGAAGTCAAGGTGAAGGCGGGCGCGCAGTTTTTTCAAACGCAGGCCGTCTACAATCCGGAACAATTTGCGGGTTTCATGAAGGCCGTGCGACCGTTTAAGGTCAAGGTATTAGCGGGAATCTTGGTGCTGCGCAACGCCAAAATGGCTGAGTTCATGAACGCCAACATCCCCGGAGTCTCCGTGCCGCAGGCGATGATCGACGAACTGAAGGTTGCCGGAGACAAGGCCGAGGATATCGGAGTCGAAATCGCGGTTCGAACAATCAAAGCGGTCCGCCCTCATTGCGACGGCGTGCATATTATGGCGATCAAGGCAACGCATCGTCTGGGCGAGATCCTCACGAGGGCGGAGCTTGGTTGATGACGATTCCGGAACTCCGAGGATACAAAGGCGGTAAAAAACTCATCGTCGTTACGGCGTACGATGCGTTGTTCGCCCGTATCGTCGAGCAGGCAGGAATTGAGGCTATTCTGGTCGGCGATTCGCTCGGCGTCGTGGTTCAGGGCAGAGCCACCACGCTCTCGGTTACAATGAAAGAGATGCTCTACCATACAAAACTGGTTACCGGTGCGGTGCAGCGGTCGCTTGTGATCGGAGACATGCCGTTCATGTCGTATCAAGCCAGCAAAGAAGACGCCCTGCGCAATGCCGGGCGGTTCTTGCAAGTCGGCGCGCAAGCGGTAAAGCTGGAAGGCGGGGCGGCCGTGCTCGATCGCGTCGAAGCCATGACGAAAGCGGGCATCCCGGTCATTGGGCATCTTGGGATGACCCCACAGTCCGTGCATCAATATGGCGGTTACAAAGTGCAGGGTAAAGGAGGGGCCCAAGCGGCCACCCTGATCGCAGATGCCAAAGCGCTCGAGGCGGCTGGCGCAGTCGCCATCGTGCTGGAGGCGATGCCGGCTTCCCTGGCCGAGAAGATGACTGAGCAACTGTCGATTCCGACGATCGGGATCGGTGCCGGGCCCCACTGCGACGGGCAAGTGTTGGTCCTCTATGATTTACTGGGGCTTTTCGACGAGTTTGTCCCTAAGTTCGTGAAGCCCTACGCTCACCTGAAGGCTGACGCCCTACAAGCCCTCCGGCGATACAAGGAGGAAGTCGAACAGGGGAAATTTCCTGCGGATTCAGAAAGCTATCATTAGACTCTCCTTGTTGGCCCGTTCCCCGCCTTTCCACCGGCTCTCTACAGTGACGTTTCATATCCTTGGTTCCCACAGAAGCCTCTCCTGCCCGAAAGGGGGGGAGACAGGCTCTGAGCGGTTTGATACAGTCCGCCCGTCTGTGAGTTGGAGGCATGTAGGCGGCAATGGAATGGATCGAGTGGTTATTCAGCCGGGAATTCCGACAGTTCATCCTCAATCATGACCTCTTCATTCCGCTCTTGTTTACGGCAAGGGTGATTTTCGTCACCGCGCTCGAGTGGATCGTGCCGGCGAGAAAAGTACCCTATCGGTCTCTCCTCTTGATGGACATCGTCGGTGCCACGCTGGTCGGCTATGTGATGCTCCCCATCGCGCTCTACGTCAGCGAGCGTCTTATAATTCGGCCGGCGCTGCCAGAATTCATCTTGACCCTTCCGGCGGCGGCTGTGTTCTTTCTGTATTTCGTAGTCGGGGATTTCGGCGCCTACTGGATGCATCGGTTCATGCATTCCGGTCCGGTCTGGCGCATCCACAAGTGGCACCACTCGCCGAAGAGTATGTACTGGCTGGCCGGATACCGGGCATCCTTGCCGCAACAGGTGTTGTTCAATCTTCCCTGGATGTTCGCCTATTCAGTTCTGGGCCGGGCCCCCTGGTGGATGTACCTGGCGGTGCTGTCCTCTCATATGCTCTTAAACGACTGGATGCATATGAACGTGACCTGGCGGTCGAATTGGCTGGAATGGATCGTGGTTACACCGCGCTATCACCATGTCCATCACAGCGAGAATCCCCTGCAATCGAATGCGAATTTCGGGGTAACGTTCTCTCTATGGGATCGACTGTTTGGGACGTATGTTGATCCGGAGGGCATCAAAGAGCCGATTTCCTTTGGGATAGGAGAGCAAGTACCTTTGCCACGGCTTGTAGTCGGGGTGTAGCAAATCTGTGTGTCAGCGGCGAGCCAGCCCATCCACCTGAAACACTTTTCGGTCCTCCAGTCTTACCGCCGTCAACTGCCGTCCCCACACGCAGCCGCTGTCGATCGCGAGCAGATTGGGCTCGATGTGAAGTCCGAGGGCAGCCCAATGTCCGGTGATGACGGTGACGGCGTCCGCGCGCTTCGACGGAAGCCGAAACCAGGGGGAGTATCCCGCTGGTGTCTCGTCGGGCGGTCCGGAGAAGCTTGCGGTCTCGCCGTTGGTGGTGCAGGTCCGAATCCTCGTGAAAATTCGCGCGAGGGTCGCCCATCGCAAAAATCCCTTGAGATTCGGATTCCAGGTCGTCACGGGTCCATGAAAAAGCTCCTGGAACAAAGCCACGTAGTTTCCCTCTCGAAGGACGGATTCGACTTCGGCCGCAAGATTTGCGGCTTCCTCAATGGTCCAGTGCGGCAGCAGCCCGGCATGCACCATGAAGAAGGCGTTTTCCCGGACATGAAGCGGTCGGTGCCTGAGCCAGTCAAGCAATTCCCCACGATCCTCGGCTTCCAAAATGTCGCTGATCGTGTCCTTGGGACGAAGCGGGACTACGCGTTCGGAAACCGCTAGCAAGAAAAGATCGTGATTCCCCAAGACCACCCGTGCCGAACGACCTAGACCCTTGACGTATCGAAGGACCTCGAGCGAGCTCGGCCCTCGGTTGACGAGATCTCCTACGAACCACAATTGATCTGATTGGGGGGTGAAGCGGACGCGTTCGACGAGCCGGCCTAGCTGAGCGGCGCAGCCTTGTACATCACCGATTGCGTAAGTGGCCATGGAGAAAGCACGTTACTCGCCAACGGTCATCCGTCAATTGAAAAAGTGGGATAGGCAGATCCCAGTCGATGGATGTTTGACGCTTCACGGTTGACGATTTACGGATATCGGGCTTCGATTTTGCTGCTGAGCCCGCCCCGCGCGGTGAAAGTGCCTGTGACTCTGGCCCAGACAGGCCGGCAGGCTCTTACGACATCCTGCAAAATCCTGTTCACCGAATTCTCATAGAAGATGCCGACATCCCGGTAGGCGTGAATATACATTTTGAGGGATTTGAGTTCCAGGCATTCCTTGTCCGGCATGTAATGGAGCGTTATGGTTCCGAAATCCGGCAATCCGGTCTTAGGGCAGATAGCGGTGTACTCCGGGATGTCGATCGTAATCTCGTAGCCTTTGTATTGGTTGGGGAAGGTTTCGATGTCCGGAAGCGGCGATGTAATTCCGCTCTTCGCGTGTCGCTCGTTGTAGCCCAGCTTTGTCGTTTTCTCGTTTTTCGCTTTCATGACCCTCTTCGGTCCTTCCCTACGGGCCTGCCGGAGGCGCCTCCGACTGCGCGCGTCCAAGGAGCACCGCCCTTGATGTCGAAATTCAATTAATCCTGTGTGCCGCGTTGCGCGAGCAAGAGAGGCGCTCCGGCAGGCCCCATCACACCTGTTTCATCCAGTCTGTCTTTCCGATCTTTTCCAATGCGATGAACATCGACACCCAAGGGCAGGCCATCTCCGGATAAACCTCGCACAGTCCCCCCTTGCGCACACCGCCGCAAGGGCCGTGGGCCATGAATTTTGGGCATTCGGCCTTGAGGGAATTGTCCGGGATCGGTGGCCGCTTGTGGACCCCTCCCACGTGGACCCCTTCATCATCTTCGCCGGGAATGTAAACCCGCTGTGGCATGGCCCCAGTGTAAACGGATTCCCAACCATCGGCAACGATTCGTAGAGGTTTATCGAGGCGACGGAGAGGAGTCGGGTTAATCTGTGGCGAATCTTGGGGCGAATGGCCTATGCGGTTCGATGGCGCTAGGCCTTCTTTCGGAGATGGTGGGCCTTCTGCAAAGTTGCATTGAATTTCAGGAAGTTATAGACTTTTTCTCAGTTTCTGTAGGTCTGAGGCAGAGCGGGCTCAATAATTGACAGTCTTTTTTCAGCTTTGCTAGGATGGCGGCCACGCGGAGCATTGTGCGGCTAAGGTTAAGTGCGAACCGTCCATCCTGACATTCCCGCTGGTTCTCTTCGATTCTGCGATCTTGATTTGACCCATCGGCAACGGAGGCCGTGGCCGAGACATAAGGGAGGTGCCAGATGAGTCTCGATTATGTGAAATTTTCGAACGGTTTCGAAAAGTTCATGCCGAAAGAGTACCGGGACATGGTCGACCATGGTCCCTTCGGTAAGAAGATTTCCGTGTCACAGATGGGGAGTTTTAAGGAAGTGCTTGAAGAGCATCCGATGTGCGCCGGCTGTGCGATGACCCTCTTCATCCGCCTGGCCATGATCTCGTTCCCCAATCCTGAAGATACCATTACCGTCGGCACGGCAGGCTGCGGCCGTCTTGCAATCTCACAGGCGGCAATTCCCTTCGTCTACGGCAACTATGGCGACCAGAACGGCGTGGCCAGCGGATTAACCCGCGGGCTCCGGCTCCGGTTCGGCGACAAACCGAAAGATGTGGTCGTGATGGCCGGCGACGGCGGCACCGCCGACATCGGGTTCCAACAGGTGCTCCACTCCTGGTTCCGGAAGGAGCGGTTCACCACGATCATGCTGGACAACGAGGTCTACGGCAACACCGGCGGACAGGAGAGCGGCATGACGAACCGCGGCGCCGTGTTGAAGATGGCGCCGCTCGGCAAGAAGTTCGAAAAGATGGACATGGTGCAGATGGCGAAGGTCGCCGGCTGCGCCTACGTCGCGACCGTGGTGCCGAACAACCCGCGCCGCGTCGAGAGTGTCATCAAGAAAGCCGTGCTGATTGCCCGCGAAGTCGGATCCACCTACATTCAAGCCTACACCTCCTGCAACATCGAGTACGCGATCCCGACCGATAAGGTCATGGAAGACGCGAAGACGGTCGAAAATGATCGCTACGCCTTTTCCGAGTACATCAGCGAAGAGGCCAAGCAGTATTTGACCGAACGGTACGGCTACAAGGAGTTCTTGCCGAAGCCGGCCGCTCCTGCCGGCGCGATTCCCGGCAAGTCCTGAGCGCGGGCGAATAGAGGGAGGCTATCATGGCAAAGCGATTCAATATTCGGATGGCGGGGGTCGGCGGCCAGGGCGTAGTGACCGGCTCGCACATTCTCAGCACGGCGGTCATCAACGCCGGCGGTGAAAGCACGATCGTGCCTTTTTATGGTTCGGAGAAGCGGATGGCGCCGGTCGAGAGCTACGTCCGCGTCTCGGACGAAGCCATTTACGAAATCGGCGAGATCACCTTCCCGCACATCATCATCATCTTCCACCCCCAGGTGATTACCCACGGCAAGTCCTACACAATGCCGTTCTACTTCGGATTGAAGGAAGATGGAATCGCGCTCATCAACAACGACGGGCCGATGAAACTCCACAAGGACCAGGCCCGCGAGCTGGAAGAGCGCCGCGCGAAGCTCTACTATTTCCCCGCGACGAAGATTTCGCTGGAAGTGGCCGGCATGGACCTCGCGACGAATATGGCGTTGATGGGTTGCATCGGCGCCATCACGGGCCTCACGAATATGGCGGGCCTGGAGCAAGCGGTGAAGGACCGGTTCCTCGGCAAAGGGTTCGTCGTTTCCGGCGGAACGGCGGCGTTGGACAGTGTCGTCGAGCGGAAGTTCAAGAAGAAACAAGAGTTGATCGAAAAGAACGTCGCCGTCATGCGGGCCGGATGGAATTACGCCGTCGATCACGGATGGGCCGCGTCTGACGTCAAGAGGGCGGAAGCACCGACGGCGGCAACTGCGACTGCATAAAGGAGCACCATGTATCTTGTAGCCGATATCAATGTCGAAATTTGTGCCGCGAAGAGCTGCAAGCTGTGCACGCAGTATTGCCCTGAAGCCAACACCATCCTCTATAGCGACGAGATGGGCAAGGACAAGGGCTTCAAATACGGATCGGCCTACGTGGCTGTGGATCGTTGCAAAGGCTGCGCACAGTGCGTGTGGGTCTGCGACAACATGGCGAAGAACAACGCGATCAAGATGATCATGATCGATCAGCTACCGAAGGCGGCGCTGACCGACAACATCACGTACGGCGAGAAGAGCACGACGGCCGTGCTGGCCAGTCCGGTTGTCGGATAAACGCAGGAAAGGGGAGCGGGCGTGGCAACAACACAAGATACGCGAGAGAGAATCATTGTTCCGGGTCCGGCGGGATTCCATCCGCCGTCGGCCGCCCAGCTGGGTGTGGCGTTGCCTGATCCGGGGCAGGGCCTGTTTTACGGACTGCTCGAGCCGAATGAGGAAAAGGTCATCGAAGAGATGGCAAGAAAGATGCTGACGAGCCCGAATGCCACCATCTTTCCCGGCCCCTTGTTGTTGTGGGCCTGGAACGATCACGCGGTGGAAAAGGCCAAGGCAACCTTGGAGATTGCCGCCCAAATTCCCGATGTGATGATTATCCCCATGCCGGACTACCGTCCGAAGTATCCAAAGATCGATCCGGAGGAAGTCATCAACCCCAACCATCCGAATCTCACCATCTGGGGCAATAAAATCGAAGCCTGCATCTTCATCGGCGTCCACTGCCACTACGCAAATCTTACATTAAAGATGATCCGGGCCGGAACGAACTGTTGCACCATGGCGATCTGCGCGGAGCAAGGCCATGAAGACGCCATGCTCACGATCCGCGATTCCGACACCCTCAAGATCAAGCGGGTAGCGCAGATCTTCAAAAAGGTGCGGGAAGAACTGGGCATTAAACTTCCGGCCAACGGCGAGAACGTACGGTTCACCGGCACCCAGTCCAAAGTGCACGGGGGCAAGACTCACACGAATCCCATGGCGTTTGCGCCGACCCCCGGCGGGGCGGGCAGCGCTGCGATGTTCGGTCACAGCGCCGAGCAGATGAAACGCGAAGGATGAGGCCGAGCGGACCACGCTCGAATTAGCCAAGAGGTGAAACCATGAGCGAAACCGAGGTCAAAACCAATCCCCAAGGCGATCCGATTACCAGCGTAGCGGCGCCGCCGAGCGCGGCGAAGAAAGATCCGCACGAGGCGGCCAAGAAACAGAAAATCGTGACGCCGGAGTACATGTTTCTAGAAGCTCCGCGGACCAAGGAGTTTATCACCGGAAGCGAAGCCGCGAAGGAAGCCATCCGCCGCTCCAACGTCGATCTGGCCATTGCCTATCCGATCACTCCCCAATCCGAAACGATGCAGTTGGTCGGCGTGCTCTACGGTGAAGGGTATGTGAAGGAATACTATCGCGGCGAAGAAGAGGTCGGCGTCATGGCGGCCATCGCGGGCGGTTCCCGTTCGGGAGTCCGCTGTTACACCGCGACGGCAGGCCCCGGGACCTTACGCGGCCTCGAAGGGATCGCGTCCTGGCCTGGTCACCGGCTTCCGGTTGTGGCCATGTTCACTTGCCGCGTCGTCAACGCGCCGCTCGCCATTCAGCCGGACAACATCGAAGTGTCCTACCTGCTGAACTGCGGCATGATCGTCTTTCACGCTGAGAACCAGCAGGACATGTTCGACTTCACCATGGCCGGATTCACCATCAGCGAGAAGAACGATGTGACCTTGCCGGTCGGCGTCTGCTGTGACGGCTTCTTCGTCACTCACGCCCGCGGCTACGTTCGTATGCAGGATAAGGGCATCAAGCTGCCGCCACGCGAAGCCTGGCGGGGAGCCGTTCCCGTGCTTGATGCGGAGAATCCTCCCGCCCGTTTGTCCCGCGACGCCCCGGTCCAGAAGTCGAACTTCATGGCCTACAACATCCACGCCGTATGGCAGCAGGAAGTGTGGGCGGCGGTAGAGCGCTCGCGCAAGTACATCACCAAGTACTTGGGTGGATTGCTCAGCGCGGAGAACGTCGAAGGCGCCGACGCAGTAATTATCGCCTCCGGTAGCGCGGCGGCTCAATCGCGCGAGGCGGTTCGCCTCTGCAAAGAGAAGGGATTTAAGGTCGGCTTGATCAAGATTCGCTCGCTCCGTCCGTTCCCGACGAAGGAATTGCGCGAGCTCTGTGGGAAAGCCAAGCTGATCGTTGTTCCGGAGTTCAACTATGTCGGATGGCTGGCGAAGGAAGTTGCGACGGCCATCTATGGCTTTTCCAAGGCGAAGATCATCGGCGGCCCGCGCGTGTACGGCGGCCAGTCGATGCCCGTGGAATTGATCGTGGATGAAGTCGAGTCCGGCTTGACCGGCAAGAAGTCCACCAACGTGGCCATGTCTCAGATTATGGGCGGGGCCGTCAACCCCGACGACGTGGCCCACTTTATGCGCAGCATCTAGACGGCGCCTCTAGGCTGAAAAGCAAAGGCCCGATTCCTGATGGAATCGGGCCTTTTTGTTTCCAGCGAGGGCGCGTATACCGTTAAGCGTCAACCGTCAATCGTGAGCAGTGTTTCTTCGGTCTTTCGGATGACGTATGACGATTGACGCCTTACGTCCATTAGCCCTGAATCTCATCCTCGATCATTTCCTCGCTAGCCGGCATCCCGTAGGCGACATACTTGGCATAGGACAGATAGATCATCGCGCTGTCGCGCATGGCCTTCGATCCTTGGGTCATGCGCACGACCTTGTCGGATCCCGGCGGCTCCATATTTTGGAGCATGACTGCATGCTCCTGCAGCAACTTGGTATAGCGTTCGACGGCCAGTTCGACTTCCTTGTAGGCTTTGAGGATGTCTTCAGTCATGGTTGTCCTCCCAGATAGGGGGAGCATACACTAGGCTCATGCAAGGGCTCAACGCTATGGTCTCGCCGTTCGTTCACGGCGCCATCGATCAACTCCTTGAGACCGAAGGTGTATCACGTGAGAAGCTTGCGCGGGCGGTCTCAGAGCTCTCAAGCCTGTTTACGAAAGAGCGTACGGGACTGCGCCGACGGTACCTGGATGAGCCGGCTCTTGGCGCTGCCTATCTCCAATATTTTCTGCCGGTCAATTTATCCAAGATCCAGGTGCTGCTCGATGAAGCACCGGTCATGGACGGGGCAGAACGGCTGACCGTTCTGGATGTGGGCTGCGGTCCTGGGACCGGAGCCTTGGCCGTACTCGATTGGTGGCATCGCCGTTCCGCAGCGACTGCATTGTCGGTTTACGCCATCGACAACTCGCCGTCGGCCCTCCGACAGGCCCGGCAACTGTGGGATGGGTATTGCCGAAGTGCGGATGTTGCCCGCCCCGCTCTTGAACTTTTCGATGCCGATGTGGAACGACAGGCCTGGATGGAACGGGTCCAACAGAAAGCGCCCTTCGATGTCATCATTGTGGCCAACTGCCTGAACGAAATCTACTCGGACACGAAAGACCCCGTCGCGGCGCGAACCGGTTTAGTATCAGCGCTCCTGCCATGGCTCTCGCCGCATGGGACGCTGATGCTCGTCGAGCCGGCTCTGCGTGAAACGTCGCGCGCGTTGCATCAAGTCCGCGATCGACTGCTCCAAGAAAAGCGGTGCACGGTCTATAGCCCGTGCTTGCACGAGCAAGGCTGTCCCGCCTTGAATAAGCCGGACGATTGGTGTCACGAAGAAAGAGCCTGGGAGCCTCCGAGGTCGATCCAAGAAATTGACGAGGATGTCGGCTTCATCAAAGACGCGCTGAAGTTTTCGTATCTGCTGCTTCGGAAAGATGGGCGGACGATTGCCGATCGTCGATCTGATGTGTACCGCGTCGTCAGCGAACTGCGGGAGTTCAAGGGGGAGAAGCGTGCCTGGTTGTGCAACGAGCAGGGCAGGCAAGAAGTGGGGCGACAGAATCGGCTGGCTTCTCCTAAGAACGCGGCGTTCGATCAGTGGGATCGCGGCGCAATCGTGAAGATTGAACGGATCGTCCGAAAAGAGCGAGATGGGAAGGTTTCATTGCTCGGACGGATCGAACAGGATGCCACTGTGCAGATCATTCGTTCCGTATAGCAATGGCCAGGTGACGAACGGTGCGCGCGTTCGGGTGTGACATCATGCGTTGACGAGGGACACAAGATATCTGTTGTACTGTTGGCCTCGCCCCTTCCCGGACTAGAAGAACGGGGCTCGGCACCGCGTGCTGCTCTCGATCTGCCGTGTCCGCGATGCCGCAATCCTCGGCGCGCATCCGTTCCACCTGGTTCCGAAAAAAGGGGAGGGAAGTGGAACCGGGACCAGCCGCCAATGGACTGATCCCGTTTCTCGGAGTAAGACGCCGCGCCCGGCGCAAGTCGCTCGCCACCGCACACTTACTTAAACGGGGTATGGAAATGGGACCAGCCGCTGACAGACTGGCCCCATTCCTCGGACAAGGATTGCAACCCACCTCATTGGTGAGCGCCAACTTCCTTTCGTGATTTGACCCTTCTGACTGATTCGGGTAAGAAGGCCACGGGTTAAGAAGCCGTGGATTGATGGATCTTCCGAACAAAGACCGGGTTGTTGTCGAAGCAGAGAAGGTAAGGAACTACCTGCTTAGCGAGGCCCATCCTGATGGGCATGGCAAGGCTGAATTCTTTGCGGCGAAAGGGTTTCGTCAAGAAAGGTGGCACGAGTTGGCTGACGCGTTGAGACAGGTGGCGCGCGAGAATAGCGTGACGAAACGCATGACTTCTCCGCACGGGCAGAAGTATATTGTTGATGGTATACTTAGGACGCCGAGTAGCGGCAGTACGCTCATACGAACCGTCTGGATCGTGGATGCCGGTGGCGATATACCACGTTTGGTGACAGCGTATCCGCGAGAACAGGAGCCATAATGATCAAAGAGCATGATCGAATCGTATTGGCTGCCAATGTTCCTGCAGAAAGTCTTGTGGCAGGTGATGTGGGCACAGTCGTACATGTCTACCGCGACGGTCAGGCCTACGAGGTGGAGTTCTTTACCTTGGAAGGGAAGACTGCTGCCGTGATTACGTTGGAAGCTTCTCAGGTACGCCCAGTCGGCAAACGAGAGATCACGCACGCCCGCGAGCTTGCTTCACGATAAGATCTTCTTTGGTTTTTTCTTCAAAGTCCAGCCTCCATTCCGTGTGCACTATGAGTGGGAAAATAAAATACACGAACGAACCTCTCGGTGATTTGAGAGTCATTCCGGATTTTCTGCCTCGTCCCGGCGAACTTGTTTTTCGTATCAACGAAGTGAAAGTTAAGCGCAGATTGAATCATGGCAGGAAGAGCTCATAAGACGGAACACGCTGGAGCGAAAAAGGGGCGTGGTGCCTACTGGGGGCGCAAGGCCGACGCCAAACGGGACAGCAACAAGCTCAGACGTGAGAACGCCAAGCGAGCTGTTCGGCAAGGCCTGACGGATTCGCAGCGCAAACTCAGCTCCTAATCTTCCGAGTCCATCTCCGTTTGATGCGTCAAGGACAGGTGACGAACGATGCGCGTGTTCGGTTACGGTATCATGCAGAAAGAGGGACTCGGCTGACGAAGGGCGGGCAGCTCCGACTTCGCCATAATGCGTTGGACCTCTGCTGCTGCCCCATGCTGTACTGTTGGCCGGACGCCTTATCGGAATAAAAGAACGGCGTCCGGCACCTGCTTCGCTATCCAATCTCTCGCTCCCGCTATGGCGAAGCCTCCGTGCCCATCCCTTCCAGCTGAGGCAGAAAAAGTGAGTGAGCGGGGCCAAGTCGCTTATAGACTTGGCCCCCTTTTCCGAGAGTGCCCACAACCTTCTTGCTCTGTGATGAAGAAACGCATAGGA
>JBBILH010000037.1:1756-28645 GCA_037445005.1 Nitrospira sp. | reverse complement strand
CCGGGCCGGGGCCTCGACTCCGAGGACCTTCTGCAATCCCTGGAAATCCTTCTCCACCGGACAGGCGAAATCCCGACTCCACTCCCACCACGAGCCCGCATAATTGCGCACCGATGTGAACCCGGCCATTTTCAGCACGAAGTACAACCAGGCCGACCGGACTCCGCCGGTGCAGTAACATATGATGTCCTGATCAGGCTTCAATCCCTTGTCCTCGAGAGCGGCTTGAATCTTTGCCAGGTCCTTGACCGTGGCGTCCTTGTTCAAGAATCCGTTCCAGGCCACATGGACCGCAGAGGGAATATGCCCCGGTCGAGGAATACCGGAAACTTCCTTTCCTAGATACTCTTCCAAGCTTCTGGCATCCACAATGACGGTGTTCGGATGGGGTTTCTTTATGAGTTCCTTCAGTTCATCCTTAGCAATGGCCGTGCGCGTGGCCACCTTCACGGTAAAATTTCCCGCCTTGGGCGTGACTCGGCCGTGTTCAAATGGTCTCCGCTCCTCAACCCATTTGACCCAGCCTCCGTCGAGAACCCGGAGATTGGTGTGGCCGAGATATTCCAGCATCCAGAACATGCGGCCTTCGTCCCCCCAGTTGTCGAATGGATTGGAATAGATCACGATCCGGCTGTCGTCATTGATTCCGAGCGACCGCATCTTCTGCTGCATACGCGCCAGGTCGGGATCGAGCAACCCCTTGGCGACGGCGTTCGGATCGCTGTACTCATGCCACGTCGTATGGACGGCGCCGGGGATGTGTCCCCCAAATTCGTAGGCGGCCCTTCCGCGGACGTCGATGACGACGAGACCGGGTTGACCCAATTGTTGTTCGAGCGTGGCTGTGTCAATAAGTAACGGATGGTTCATGATGTCCCTGTGCTTCCGTGGGAATTTGCAGACATGGGCTCCGCTTCGTGAAAAGGAACCTTGCAGGTCATCTCCTGCTCCCGGCCCGCTTCTCGGAGGACCGCCCCCAATCGATCCGACAAAGGAAATTCCCGCTCATACACTGAAAACCGATAGGGATCGTTACCGGTCAAACCATACTTGGTTTGCAGCATTTCGTGCTGCCCGTCCGTCAGGATATGGTACCGGACCAGCGTTCTGACTTTCAAACCCTCCGCCCCAGCGGGAATCTTGTACGCAAAACGGTATTCGCGACTGGCCAATGGCATAAGGCGATTATCGTAGAGCTCGACAATGGCCGGCTGCCACATAATCCAGCGTCCCATGGTCGAGATCTGCTCGTCCAGCACTTTCCCCTGTCCGTCCTGCACGGCAAACTCCACTGTAAAATGCCGGTCAGGATCTCCGGTTGGAATCTTGTGACCGGCCCCGGCGTTGATGAGTGTAAGGGTGAATTCGACCTGTTCTCCCGGTTTCGGCGAAACCGGGTCCGCTTTGACCTGCACCGCCACCGCCCGCTTGACCATGTCGGGATCGTGCCCGCCTCTCCATAGATGTTGCCGTCCCCGCCTGATCGGACCCTTCGCGGCGACCGGCCGGTCGATCTCGGGCATGTGGCAACTTTGACAGATGAACCCGCGCTCTTTCATGTAGAACTTGCCTTCGTATTCTGCGTAGGTTCCGCACGGTCCCACCCGATAAAACTGGACCGGGCCTGACACGACGTTGTGGCATCGATTGCAGACCTGAGTGGTCCGGAAGTTCGGATCGAATTGTGTGGGATGGGGCGCAGCGGAGTCGTCGAACGGCCCGTAAATCACCCCGTCTCGAACGTGGCAGGCGGCGCAGGTGATAGATTCCTTCTGGAATTCCGAATCATAACGCGGATTCGGTTCCTGGGCGGCCTTTTCAACCCGACCGCGGGGGATCTCTTTGATCAGGGTCGGCTGCTGATTCTCTAACGGCGTATGGCAGTTCAGGCAGACCCAGATATTGCCGTCCTTTTTCCAGTAGGCTTGAAAGAACGGATCTTCGTAGGCGTGCGCATGGACGCTCGATTTCCATTCCTCGTAGATCTCCCGGTGGCATTGCCCGCAGGATTCCGCTTTCAGGCTCGTCAGCCCTTCCGGAACTCGTTGAAACGGTATGGCGTGCGCATACTCGTCCCGTAGGCCGAAGATCACGACCGGTTTGATTTCGCTGTAATAGAGGTAGATCCCCGTGGCAATGATCGCGATGGCAAGTCCGGCTACGGTGAATCTTCGCATGCTACTCAATAGTGATGGACATGCTCGGCTGACAAGCCGACTGGATCACAGCAGACAGCAATTCGTCCTGTTTTTCTCGTCGGCTTGCGACTGGTCGGCCTGTCCGCCGATCTTCAGCAATCCAATAACGCCGTGACATGCGCGTCGACTGAGGCGGCCAGGGCCGAGAGATTATAGCCGCCCTCAAGACTGGACAAGATCCTTCCCTGGGCGTGGCGCTGCGCGACACCGGCGACGATCCGGGTCAAGTCCGCATAACCTTCTTCCGTCAGGCTCATGCCCGCAAGCGGATCGTCCTTGTGCGCGTCAAATCCTGCCGAGATGATGACGAATTCCGGCTTGAACTCATCCGCCGCCGGCACCAGCGATTTTAGAAAAACCGCGCGGTACGCCTCGTCGCCCTCTCCGGCTTCCATCGGCACGTTGATCGTGAATCCCTCGCCGGCCCCTCTCCCGCATTCCGTGGCTCGCCCTGTTCCCGGGTAGTGAGGGTACTGATGCGTGCTGAAAAACAGAATCGATGAATCGTCTTCGAAACTGTGCTGGGTGCCGTTGCCGTGGTGCACGTCCCAATCGACGATCAAGACTTTTTTCAGCCCGTGTTTCTTCTGAACATACCGCGCGGCGACCGCCACGTTATTGAAGAGGCAAAAACCCATCGCCCGACCGGCCTCGGCATGGTGCCCTGGAGGACGCACGGCACAAAAGGCATGTGCCACCTGCTCAGCCATGATCGCATCGACCGCCGACAGGACGCCTCCCGCCGCCAGGTAGGCCGCGCTTAATGAACCCGGCGACATCGAGGTATCCGGATCGAGGAAGGCTCGTCCGCTGACCGGCGCATGTTGATGCAATGCCGCCACATACTGAGGCGTGTGGACCTGCGTAATCCATTCTTCCTCCGCTTTCCGCGGCTCGATTCGAGTCAGACGACCGGCAGTTCCGCTCTGCTCCAACCGTTGCAGGATCGCGCGAAGGCGATGGGGCGATTCAGGGTGGCCCGGCCCCATATCGTGTTCGAGGTAGGCCGGATGGTAGACGAGACCTGTCTTGCCCATTTCAAACGCTCGTGAGGCGTGGATCGTGAAGCGTCGTTCGCAAGCAATGGTGAAGCGAGATACGAGCGACGTGCCAAAGGACACGCCGCCAGATTAGCACGCAGGAAAGCGCGTAGACAATCGGCGCAACACGCTGGTATCGTGGCATCAGCAGGAGGAACCGTATGCCGAATCCGCGGATTGAGCCGTTGAAAAAAGTCCTCGCGATGGACCCGAACGACGACGTCGCCTGGTTCGGCCTGGGCAAGGCCTACATAGACGACGGAAATTTCGAGGAAGCGGCAAAGGCTTTGCGCCAATGTGTCACGGTCAAGCCGACATACTCGGCCGCCTACTACGCGCTCGCGCAGTCACTCCAAAAATTGGGACGCGTCGACGAATGCCGCCAGGTATCGGATCAGGGCATCGAGGTTTCCAGAAGGAACGGCGACGCCATGGTGACGAAGAACTTGGAGATGTTGAAGGGCTCGCTGCCGGGCTGATCAGAGCGTCTGCCGCAGAAGCTCCGCTCCCGGCGCCGGGAGATACGCAGTCGCTCCAGGGTTTTCGATCAGCATCCGCACCCGGGGCAGACTCTTCCGATGCTTCGGCTGTTCGACGATCTCCACATTGGCCAATCTCGTTGCCGACTTCGACGGCAACGGTTCCACGTCCCAGAGCGAAATCATCACGGCGCTGAGCGCGCGGAGCCCGGTCAACAAGACCGTCACGGAGCCCGCGAGAGTCTTGAGGTCCAGCCAGATCGCATCCGGACGGGCCGTCCGATCACCCCGCAAGTCCGCGCGCGGGATTGAAATGCTCAAGAGAACCGGATCACGGTAGTCTGCCAGTTGGCGGGCTTTCTGCCTGATCCGAGCCAAAATACGATGAAGCAAAATCACCCCGCGATCCTCCTCGTCTCCGAGGGCTTCGTCTGAATTCAGCCCCCGCAGGGGCAACCGCTGGCGTTCCGCAGAGCCCACCATCGCGGTGACTTCGACATAGAAGCGCTCGAGCCCCAGCCGGCACTCCAAATCAGCCGTGCGCGCCTGAGATTCCGGCAAGAAGCTAACGCGCACGCCGGCCCTGATCAGTTGCGTCGCAAGCTCCAATTCGGCCAGCGCAGACTCCCGCACCCCGTAGTCGCCGTGATTGAGTCGCCGGACGAGCCGACTGAGCCGCAGATGACTCGATGGATCGCCGCAATGGCGATGCAGGCTTGCCCAGCGCTCCTCCACCTCGCGCGACAAGCCTTCCTCTTCGCGCTTCCATGCCGGCATCGGCCGGCGATGGCCGTCACGGAGGTGTGACAGGAGCCGGAACCTCCGGCGTGGTCGGAATCGCGCCATGCCCTATTCTTCGCTTTCCTTCCCGAACGGATCGATCGCTTCAGGCCGTTGTTTTTCAACTTCGTCGCACATCTCGTCGAGCCAGCGGCCCGCCCCGCTCAGTATTTCCCGGACGAGCGGCTCCGGATGACCGGTCCGCTTGATCGTCCATTGCGACACATATTCGAGCAACGTCTCGCGCTCGAATCGTCGTGTCGACTCGGCGGCCAGCTCAACGAGTTCCCTCAACCCTGTCCGGACAATCTCGGCCACCGTCTCCCGTCCGTATGAGGTGCGGGCGGTCACGTATTGCACCGCACGATAGATCTCTTGCTCCGTCACGATTCGTCTCGCTGAACGAGATTGTCACACCGGCCTTTGAGCCTGTCAATCCGGCCCGTCTCGTCTTCACCGGAGATTTTTTTAATCTTCACGAACGGCCTTGATGGTATGATTCCTCATTTTGTTTCCATCATCGGGAGGGATGAAGACATGGCCGGACCCGTGCGACCGTTAAGCAAACCATCGACCCCCGTATGGCCGGACCGCTGGGACCTCTCACAACTCATCGATCGCCCCGTCGAACGTCTGGATCAACACCTTGCCGCCCTGGAGAGCCTCGTGGCGCAGGTGGAAGCGGCAAGGTCGTCGTTGTCTCCGACGATGCCCAGCGCCGACTTCCGATCGATCTTGGCGGCGAGCGAGGAAATCGCACGAGGCTCTTCCCGACTCGGCGCCTACGCGTATCTCTGGTTCTCTGAAAATACGAAAGATGCCAAGGCCCGCTCATTCAAGTCGCACGTGGAGGAGAGACTCACGGCCCTGAACAATCGCCTGCTGTTTTTCGATTTGTGGTGGCAGGGTGTGGACGACGGCAACGCGGCCCGCCTGCTCGGCGAGTCCGGCGACTTCCGCTACCATCTGGAAACGATCCGGCGTTACAAGCCCCACACCTTGTCGGAGCCGGAAGAAAAAATCATCAACGTCAAGAACGTCACCGGCCGGACCGCCGTCCACACCCTCTACGACCTAGTCACCAATGCCTTCACGTTCACGATAAAGGCGGGCGGGAAAAAGAAGGCCGTAAACCGCGAAAGCCTGATGGCCTATGTGAGGAGCCCCAAGGCGGCGGTGCGGCAAGCGGCTTATCGGGAGCTCTATCGCGTCTTTTCATCCCAGCGTGACTTGCTCGGCGAGATCTACAAGACCCTTGTCAACGACTGGAAGTCCGAAAATCTGTCCCTCCGGCATTTTTCCTCCCCGATCGCCGCGCGCAACCTCGGAAACGACGTCCCGGACCGGGCCGTCGAAGTCCTGCTGTCGACCTGCGCCAAGAATGCCGACCTATTTCAAGCATACTTCAAGCTCAAAGCCAGGATCTGCAGAATCGCTCCGATGAGTCGGTACCATCTGTACGCCCCGCACCGAAGGGAATCGAAAAAGTTTCGCTATGCGGACGCGGTCAAGATGGTTATCGACGCGTATCGAGGATTTTCCCCGCGGCTCGCCGATCTGGCGCAGCAGGTCTTCACCGAACGGCACGTTGACGCGCCCATCAGGCCGGGCAAGATCGGCGGCGCCTATTGCTACAGTGTCGTGCCGGGCATGACGCCCTATGTGCTGTTGAACTACACGGGGGATGCCCGCGACATCGCCACCATGGCGCATGAATTGGGCCACGCCGTCCACGGAATGCTGGCGGCTCATCATTCGGTCTATACGTTTCATTCGACGCTTCCATTGGCCGAAACCGCGTCCGTTTTCGGGGAGCGCATTCTCTCCGATGCCCTCCTGAGTCAGGAGTCGGACCGTAAAGTCCGCCAAGGACTTCTGCTCAATCAACTGGACGATATCTATGCGACCGTCATCCGGCAGGCGTATTTCGTCCGGTTTGAGCAGACCGCCCATCGCATGATCGCGGAAGGAGCGACGGGCGAGCAACTGGCAGCCACCTACCTCGGCGAACTGCGCCGGCAGTTCGGGAGAGCCGTGAAGGTGCCGGAGGAGTTTCAATGGGAATGGCTCACCATCCCCCACATGTACGCGAGCCCGTTCTATTGTTACGCGTACAGTTTCGGGAATCTGTTGGTCCTCGCTCTCTACCGGAAATATCAGAACGACGGCGCATCGTTCGTCCCCCAATACCTGGACCTGCTTGGCACGGGCGGCTCGATGGCTCCCGCCGACATTTTGCAGCGGGTGGGGGTCGACATGACATCCGAGGCGTTCTGGCAATCGGGATTCGACACGATCCGCGATATGGTCGTCCAGCTGGAACGCACAACCGATTGACCAGGCCTGTCCGGGGATCGTTGATTGGAGCGGGTTTGCGCCCTATTGACAGGCAGGGCGCATGGTGAGATACTGAGAATGCTTCTCATAATCGTTCCTGGCGGTTCAATACAGAGGGGCTGCCCATGTATCTCTGCCTGTGCAAGGGAATCACGGAGTCGGACGTTCGAGAGGCCGGCAGGGCCGGGATTGTGATGCCGTGCCAGTTGAAGGCCAAGTTCGGCTTGAAGGAGGCCGGCTGCTGCGGTCGCTGCTCCAAGAACATCCGCGGATTCGTGGAGATTGCCGCCAGCGAACATCGCGTCCCCGCCCGGGACACGGTTCGCATCTGACCCCGCCTCAGCAAGCAGACAATCGCACCGGTGCCGCGCAACGGAGGGGGAAATCGGCTGCTCCCTCAAGCGAATGCGCAGAACGGCGCGGCCCAGACAGAGCTATTTCGTCGGAATCCCCTTCACCATCGCGGCGACTTCGGCCACACGCTTTCCCAGCGCCTGGGCGTCGGCCGATTCTTGATTATCGATGCCGGGACTATTACCTTCCGTCGTGGCAGAGGCTCCAAAGGCTCCCCCCCCGCTGACGACGATCATTTGATTACCGAGCATCGCGGCAAGAATCGTCAACATCGTCACTTCTTTCCCGCTGGATATCTGACCGCCGGTGGCGAACGCGGCCCCGACCTTGTTCTTCATTTTGAAATCAGGAAACACGCCGAATTTGAATTGCCAATTGTCGAAAAATGTCTTCACCTCTCCGGACATGTTCGACCAATAAACCGGCGAACCGACGACGATCGCATCGGCCGTAAACAAATCGTCGGCCGTCACTTGGCTCACCCGCTTCATCGCGACCGCCGCGCCCGGAACACTTCTGGCGCCTTCAGCCACCGCTTCCGCCATGCGCTCTGTGTTGCCGGACAAGGAATGGTAGGTCACCAGAACTTTCAAGAGAGGGGGTGCCGGCTCCTCGGCGACCGAGAGACCGGGAAGCCCGCGGGCCGCAATCAGCACGCAGGCGATGAAAAGACAGACCCTCCGCACCCGACGGGAGGATAGCGAGCGCCGGATCACCGACGAAAGGTTTCCTCTTCCATGCGTTCTTCAACGGACACGTCCGTCAGCGCGCCACGGTAATCGCACTTATGGCAGCGGACGCGCCAGGATTCGATCCATTTTTCCTGGATGTACGACTGGCGGCACTTGGGGCAGACAAAGACGCCTTTAACGTAATGGACTTTGCGAACTTCTTTCATGCGATCCTCCTGGCGGGTCCTCCATGAGAATCTCATAGCCCATGCCGGGAATGCAAGGCGTCGACGGGCTTCCGAAGCCGGTTGACTCGCGTATTGCCTGCCGATAGGATGCCCTCCATGCAAACGCTCAAGGCCGCCGGCGCCCTGGCCGGGCTCCTCTTTCTTCTCGTCCCGGCTTCGGCCGAGGACAGGCTTGTTCCCGTGACCCTCCCGGGCGGCATTGTGATTCAGGCTGAACTCGCCGATACGCCGCGAAAGCGCGCGGAGGGTTTGATGTACCGCGAGCACTTGGCCAAGAATCGAGGCATGCTCTTTACGTTCGAGCAAGCGCAGCCCTGGACATTCTGGATGAAGAACACCAAGATCCCGCTCGACATCGTCTGGATGAACGAGAAGAAACACGTCATCCACATCGCCGGGAGCGTCCCCATCTGCACGAGGACGGACGACAGCTGCCCGCAATATCAACCCAACGATCCTGCGATGTACGTGCTCGAACTCGGGAGCGGCGAGGCGGAACGTCTCAAACTGGAGAAGGGGTCCAAAATCCAGTTCAAACTGCCCTAGCCCACATTATTCATGAGCGCTTCTACTGCAACCGATTCTGAGGGCTGACCCGCTTCACACCGGGCGCGGGATCATATCGGCCCCTTTCAATCGCTCTCCGATCTTGCATCCCGCCGGCATCCGGTCTATCTTCTTGACGCCGCCGATCCGCATATGACGACAAAGAACTTCGGTCCGGACGACCGGAGAAGCCCCTTCTCCGGAAATAGGTAGACGGCATGACTTCAGCTTCAATTCTAGGCCTGATCAGCATCGGGCTTCTCGTCTTTCTCGGAGCCGTCCGCAAGAAACCGGCCGGCGTCGATTTCTACGCCGGGGCTCTCTCCTCGATCGCACTCGGTGTTTTCCTCGAACTCAACGCGCAAGGCATGATCGGCCATCTTCCCCCCTGGATCCGGCAATCGGTCACATTCGCCGCGTATCTCGTGATGTCCTTCGTCATCTTGAAGGCGATAGACCTGTTGTTCATCGAGGATTTTCTGATCGAAAAGCGGGGGGCCTATATCCCCCGCCTGCTGCGTTTGATCATTTTGCTCAGCGGAGTCACGCTCGCCGGACTGGTCCTGCTTCGAACGGTTCTCGACGTCGATCCGTTGACCCTGATCGCCCTTCCCACCGTCGCGACGGCCGTCGTAGGGTTCGCGCTCAAGGACGTGATTGCGCGGCTCGCATCGGGCATTCAGCTGGGCCGCATGATTCATGTCGGCGACTGGGTTACCTTGATGGACCAGGAAGGCGTCGTGACGGATATCGCCTTCGACTACATCACGATTCGGACCCGCGCGCTTGACGAGGTCATGCTCCCGAACGACGTCATCGCTCAGTCCAAGATCATCAATCATAGCCGGCCGGACAAGGTGCACGCGTCGAGCATCTTCGTCGAAGCGAATTATTCGCATCCCCCCATGCAGGTGAAACAGATCCTCATGCACGCCGCGTCGGCCGTTCCCGGGGTCATCGCCTTCCCCGCGCCGATCAGCTTCATCGACGCATTCAAAGAATCCGGAATCGCTTACAGACTGAAGTTTTATCTGACGGATTTCGCCCTCCGTGAGCGTATCGAGGGAGAGGTTTCCGCCTATGTCTGGTATGCCTTCCACCGCCATGGGATCGAAATTCCCTACCCTCAGCGCGTGGTGCATACGGCCCAGGCTCCGGACCGCACCGCGCTGCGCGCGCTCGAACTGGCCGCCATCGAGAAACAGTTTCACGCCGTCGACTTCCTGGCCGCGCTCGACGCGCAGGCATTACACCTGCTGGCGGAGCAGGCCCAAAAGCGCGTCTACCTGCCGGGCGAGTTTATCGTGCGGGAAGGGGAACCGGGGGACGAATTCTTCGTCATACTTGAAGGTGAGGCCGACATCGTGATCCGGACCGGCGATCAGACTACGCCGGTCGCCACCCTCAAGAAAGGGCAATTCTTCGGTGAAATGTCTTTGTTGACCGGAGCGCCGCGCTCCGCCACCGTCCTCGCCAAGTCTCAGCTCGCCGTGACCGTGATCGACAAAAGCGCGATGAGTCAGGTACTGTCCCAGAATCCGGGTCTGGCGGATCACTTCGGAACGGTCCTGACGGCGCGGCAATCGGAACTGGCCGCGACGAGGGAGACCGCTGATCGGACCGCGAAATTGAGGGCCCAGACGGGAGATGGACGCTCCCTGTCGGTAAAAATCCTCAAGTTCTTCGGTCTGTCGGCTAAATGATCCCGTTTCGGCTTCCATGATCCATGGTGGACCGCATGATGGCCATCGCGGCGCATCGGAAAAAGTGGATTTCCGGCACCTGCGTGGGCGCCGCGGTCTTTCTCGTAGCCCTGGCCCTGCACTGGTCCGGCTGGCTCGCCGTTCTCGAACTGAAATCTCTCGACCACCGGTTTTATCGATACGCGGACCCGGCCAAAGCCGGCAATGACATCGTTTTGGTGGCCGTAGACGAAGCGAGTCTTGAGGCGTATGGACGCTGGCCCTGGTCTCGCGACCGGCATGGGTACGTCGTCCATTATTTGAAACAGGCGGGCGCGAGGGCGGTGATCTTCGATATTCTGTTCTCCGAGCCGGACAGCGCCTCGGAAGAATTCGACGACGTATTCGCCCAGGAAATCCGGGCGGCCGGAAATGTGTTCCTCCCGTTTCTGATGCGGGACGATGTGGTCCTGCAAGAGCCCTTGCCGGACTACCTAGAGAAAGCGACTATCCCGCTCGACGACCAGGATCAGTCCGAACCTCTCAGAACCTACCGCGGCGCGAAATGGCCCGCGCCACCGTTCGCGCAAGCGGCTCGCGGACTCGGCTACATCAACCTTACCCCGGACATCGACGGCACTACTCGCCGCCTGCCCTTGTTGGCACGAGCCGGGAACCGGTATTTCCAGCACCTTACCACCCAAGTGGCGGGCAACCTGCTGGCGGCAGGCCAAGCCACGCTCCAACGTCGAGAACTGCGACTCGGCCCGCTGGCGATTCCGCTGACCGCAGAACGTGAGATGGTCATAGACTGGCATGGGACTCTGGAGGACCGGGTCTACCCCATCTACTCCATCGGAGCGGTTCTCCGTTCCTACACCGACATGCAGGCCGCCAAGCCGCCCATGCTCGATCCGGCGTTGTTCCGCGACAAGATCGTCTTCGTCGCCACCACCGCGGCCGGCACCTACGATCTCCGCGTGACGCCTCTCTCTCCTTTCGCGCCTGGAGTTCTCATTCATATGTCGGCGCTCGACAATATTTTGCGGAACCGCCATCTTCAGCCGGTGAGCATGTGGATTTTCGCCAGCGCCACGCTCATCCTCACCCTGTCCACGGCATGGGCCTTCATGCTGCTGCCGTCTCAGTGGATGAAGGCGGCCGCGATCGGCGGCATGGCCGTCGCCTACTACGGACTGGCCGTTCACGCCTTTACGTCGCATGGTGTTTGGCTCGATCTGGCCATCCCGGAAGGCGCGCTCGCCGTCACCTTTGCCGCCGCCGCAACCGTCGAATATCTCACCGAGGGAAAGCATCGCCGGCAACTGCGTTCCGTCTTCGACCGATACATGGCCGCCGAAGTCGTGGACGAAATCATGCGGAATCCGGAAACGATCCGGCTCGGGGGCGAACGGAAAGAACTGTCGGTGCTCTTTTCCGACGTGGCGGGATTTACGTCCATCTCCGAGCAATTGGATCCGGAGTCGCTCGTTGAGCTCTTGAATCGCTATCTGTCGGCGATGACCGATATCATCCTCCGCCACCGGGGGAACGTAAACAAGTATCTGGGGGACGGCATCATGGCGATCTTCGGGGCCCCTCGTGGCGAGCCGAACCATGCGAGCCTGGCCTGCTTCGCCGCGCTGGAATCGCAGGTTGAACTTGCCAAGCGGCGCGAGCAATGGAAGGCCGAAGGCCGGCCGGAAATCCGCGCGCGCATCGGCATTAACTCCGGGAACCTCGTGGTGGGCAACATGGGATCACCGGCCCGGATGGAATACACGGTGATGGGAGACGCCGTGAACCTGGCCTCCCGGCTGGAGGGCGCCAACAAGTACTACGATACGCGCATCTTGTTGGGGCCCCGCACCTACGAGCTCGCGGCCATGGACGTCGAAGCGCGCGAAGTCGACCGCCTTCGTGTCAAGGGCAAGAAGGAGCCTGTGGTGGTCTACGAACTCCTCGCGCGCAAGGGGGAACTGCCGGCCGAGCGCCAGCGCGTCATAAGCCGGTACAGGGAAGGGCTCGAGGCCTACAAACGCCGGGATTTTAAGGCGGCCACCGCCTTGTTCGAGGAGGCCCTGGCGCTCGATCCGACCGACGGTCCGTCGCGGGTTTACTTGGAGCGCGCGAAAGAGTACCTTGTGTCTCCCCCTCCCCCCCAGTGGGACGGCGTCTACGAATTGACATCGAAGTGACGGAGAACTGCGTGAACCGCCGATTCGCCTTCCTGACCATGCTGGCCGCCGTGATGACGGCCATCGGCCCAACCGGCACCGCCTTGTGCGAGACCTTGTATATCGCCGCCAAGAGCGCGCAACTGCGTTCAGGAAAGACCTCGCTGGACCCCGTCGTGGCGACCCTCAAGCTCGGAGACACGGTGGAGGTGGCGAAACGGGAAGACCGTTGGCTGGAGGTCAAGACCACCAAGGGTGTCACGGGGTGGATCTACGACAACAAGGTCTCGCCGTCAAAACCGTCATCGGGCGACAGCGAGCTGGCGGCGCTGGGTCGGAGCATGAGGGGAGCCGATGCCTCCGCCGTCACGGCCTCGGCCGGCGCGCGAGGACTCGACAAGACCTCGGGCACCTATGCCAACCGGTCCGGCATCACTCAACAACAGCGTGCGGCCGTCGACCGCATGACGGCCTATAAGATTACGGACGAAGAGATCCAGGAATTCTTGAAGTCCGGAAAGCTCGGTGAATATGCGGAATGAACGGCGCCGCAAATTTCTCCCCGTCGCGCTCCTGCTGCTCTCGGCAGCCGATCTGTCAGGCTGCCAGGAAATACAGCAAGTCGCCGAGGAAACCGCGAGGGCCACGGGCGGCGAACGGTTGGCGAAGGCCGTCCGGGGCGGCAGCAACGTCATCGCCGGACTGCTGCCGATAGGCTACGACGAGGAACAGAGCATCGGACAGGCCATCGCCTTGCAGGTGGTGGCCCGCTTCGGCGGGGTGTACGACAAGCCTGAGCTGACCCGCTACGTGAACCTGGTCGGTCGCAGCGTGGCCCTCACCTGCGATCGCCCCGACATCGACTATCGCTTCGCCGTGCTCAATCACGAGTCGATCAACGCCTTTGCCGCTCCGGCGGGCTACATCTTCGTCACGCGAGGGCTGTTGAAGGCGGTCAAAAACGAGGCGGAACTGGCGAGCGTGCTGGGCCACGAGATCGGCCATGTCAGCCACAAACACATCCTGGACGTCATTCAGCGATCCAAACAGATCGCCGGTGTCACGGAGGCGGGCCTCGCGTACGCGAACAAGAATCCGGAAGCGTTCAAGGGCGTGATCGACGGAGCGGTGAAAAAATTGTTGGACGAGGGTCTCGACCAGGACAAGGAGCTGGAGTCCGACCGCCTGGGCGTCGTGTTCGCATCGCGCGTGGGGTACGACCCCACCGCCTATGTCACTTTCCTGGAGCGCCTGCGGAGCATTAAAGGCGACGATCAGGCGTTCTTCAAGACACACCCGAATTTTTCCAACCGGCTTTCCGCCGTCCATTCCACGATCAGCGAGCAGAAACTCAGACACACCGGCGCCTTGCTCGCCGACCGATTCAGCAAGTCCTCCGCCGGCGTACTCTAGCCCCGAGGCTAGCTCGACCGGTCCTGCCAGGTTCGAATGCGGCGGGCGGTGATCACGCCGTCGACCCGTTCGATGGCTTTCAACACCCGATCGAGATGCTGGGTACTTGATATTTCAACGATGAAGTCGAGGACCGCCTTGCGGTCTTCCCTCGTGGTGATTTCCGCTCGGCTGATGTTCGCATGGCATTCGGCAATGGCCGAGGACACGTTGGCCAACACGCCCGTCTTGTCCTCCGCCATCACCGACACCTTCACCGCATGCGTACCGGGCGTCGAGGCGTCCCATTCCACTTCCACGAGCCGTTCACGGTCATAGTCCAGCGCCTCGAGGTTAGGGCAATCGACCGCATGGATCGTCAAGCCCCGCCCGCGGGTGATGTAGCCGAGGATGCGATCTCCCGGAACCGGATTGCAGCACCGTGAAAGTTGCATCAACAGGTCTCGGGCGCCTTTGACCTTGACACCCTTGTCGTCCGCCTTTCCGTGCGCAACCTTCGGCGTCGCTCCTTTTTCTTCAAGGGGCGGGACAGTTCCCTTTGGAGACGTCGAAAGCTTCCCGATCACGTCGGCGGCGGACAGGTGCCCGAATCCCACCGCCGCGGCCAGCTCATCGGTACTGGCGCAACCGAACTGCTTGGCCGCCTCAGCCAGCTCGGAAGACTTGAGCATCTGGGCCGGCCCCATGCCGTGACGGCGGAACTCCGATTCCAGCAAACGGCGGCCTATCTCGACGCTGCGGTTCTGCTCTTCGATCTTGATCCAATGTTTGATCTTTGTCTTGGCCCGCGAAGTCCGGATGAATTTCAGCCAGTCCTTGTGCGGGGTCTGTGTCGGGGAGGTCAGAATCTCGACCGTATCCCCGCTGGACAATTGGTGCCTCAGGGGAACGATCTTGCCGTTGACCTTCGCGCCGACACAGTGGTCGCCGACTTCGGTGTGAATCGCATAGGCGAAATCCACCGGCGTCGACCCTTTGGGCAATTCTTTGACGATTCCCTTCGGCGTGAACACATAGACCACATCGTGAAAGAGATCGAGCTTGACGGAGTCCATGAACTGCCGGTTGTCGGTCAGGTCCTTCTGCCATTCGACGAATTGATGGAGCCAGCCGAACGCCTTGCTGTCCCGATCCGCCACCCGTCCCGCCTCCTTGTACTTCCAATGGGCCGCAATCCCGTACTCGGCGACGCGATGCATGTCCTCCGTCCGGATTTGAAACTCGACGTGTTCTCCCTTCGGTCCGACCACCGTCGTGTGAAGTGATTGATACAGATTCGACTTGGGAATCGCGATGTAGTCCTTGAACCGCCCCGGCACAGGCCGCCAGAGCGAATGGATCACGCCGACCAGGGCGTAACAGTTCATCTTCGTGTCGGTCACGATCCGCAAGGCCGTCAGGTCGTAGACCTCTTCGAAGCTGAT
Organism: Nitrospira sp.; assembly: GCA_037445005.1. Taxonomy (GTDB): domain Bacteria; phylum Nitrospirota; class Nitrospiria; order Nitrospirales; family Nitrospiraceae; genus Nitrospira_C. Next base: position 13,296 of record JBBILH010000037.1, on the reverse strand, counting down.
CGACTGCTTGTTCATCTTCTGATAGATGCCGTACAGATGCTTCGGCCTGCCGTAGACCTGTCCGGTAAGCCCGTTCTCTCTCATCGCGTGGTTCACCAGTTCGATGACTTCCTGGATATACTTCTGGCGGTCCTCATCGCGCTTGGCCACACGCACCCGCAACGTCTCGTAGACGTTCGGCTTGAGATGTTTGAGACAGAGGTCCTCAAGCTCGTTTTTGATCCAGCCGATCCCGAGTCGGTTGGCCAACGGCGCGTAGATCTCCAAAGTCTCTTGGGCGATCGCCTCGCGTTTGGCGGGACCGAGATGTTCCAACGTCCTCATGTTGTGCAGCCGGTCGGCCAACTTGATGAGGACGACTCGGATGTCGTCCGCCATCGAGAGCACCATCTTGCGGAAGTTCTCCGCCTGCTTCTCTTCGTAGCTCTTGAAGGTGATCTTCCCGATCTTCGTGACGCCGTCGACCAGATGGACGACGTCCTTTCCGAACTCCTGTTCAAGTTGCTGGGGCGTGGCGACGGTATCCTCAAGCGTGTCATGGAGGAGGCCCGCGACGATCGCCGTGACGTCCGTCTTAAGCGATGTCAATACGCCGGCGACGGCGATGGGGTGTTGGAGGTAGGGTTCGCCAGACCGTCGAACCTGGCCTTCGTGGGCCTTGGCCGAAAACTCGTAGGCTTTGCGCACGACACCGAGGTCGGCCTCGGTATTGTAGCTCTTGACCCGATCGAGAAGCTGATCGAGGTCGGTGACGGTCTCATACACCATGGGTTACTCGCTTCCGCTCGGCCTGACATCGCGAATGCGCAGCTGAATTCGGTCGTACCCGTTCCAATGATTCAGTTCAGGGATAAAAGCGAGATCGACCGGCGCCCGGGCCGGGATGCCCCGCTCGACAAGCGACTTCATTCCGAAGCCGATGCTGTCGAACGGCATCGATCGACCCTGCCGCACCGTCATCTTGAGATGTTTTTCCCCTACGGTCCTGGAGTCCACGACGTCCAATCCTTTGACGGCGAACGTCGGCTCCGGATTGCCCGCCCCGAAGGGATGGAGTTTCCCGATTTCATCGATGAGTTTCGGCGTCACATCGGCCAGTCGCAGTTCCGCGTCGACGTGCAACGTGGGAACCGAGGGGTGCCCCCGGGTCCAGGAGGAGACTGCTTCCAGAAATCGGGCGCGGAAGACGTCGAGGCGTTCCTCCCTCACCGTTACGCCCGCGGCGCTCGGATGCCCGCCAAAGGCTTCCACTAGGTCGCGGCAGGCTGCAAGCCCCTGATAGAGATCGAACCCTCCGATCGTGCGGGCCGATCCCTTGCCGACTCCGTTCTCATCGACGGCGATCACGATGGTCGGGCGATGAAAGCGCTCGACGAGCCGGGCCGCGGCGATTCCCACGACACCCACATGCCACCGACGGGACGCAAGCACCAGCGCCGGCGGAAGATCCTGTTCCTTCACCATAGCCGAGGCCTCCGACATCAGGTCCGCCTCGATTCGTTGGCGCTCGCGATTGAGCTGCTCCAAGCGATCGGCCAGCCGCTGCGCTTCCGAAGGAGACTCAGTGGTCAGCAGTTGCACCCCCAACATGGCGTGATCGAGCCGGCCTGCGGCATTCAGCCGTGGCGCCAGCTTGAAGGCGATGGTCTCCGCCGTACACTCCCTCGTTACTCCCGCCACCTGTTTGAGGGCTCGGATTCCGCAGCGCGATCCGCGAGAGATTTGCGCCAATCCTTCACGAACGAAACCCTTGTTCTCGTCGCACAATGGAACCACGTCGGCAATGGTGGCCAGCGCGACCAGATCCAACAAGGACTCCAGCGGCACGCCTCCGTCGCAGTCATGACGGCTGCCGTAGGCCTGGACGACCTTGTACGCCAAGCCCGCCGAGCAAAGTCCCCGGAACGGATAGCGGGCCCCGGCCCGGTGCGGATTCATCACCGCAACGGCCGGCGGCATGGCTTCGTCGGTTTGGTGATGATCCGTGACGATCACGTCCATGCCGAGTTGTTTGGCCCGCGCGATTTCTTGATGCGAGGTCGTGCCGCAGTCCGAAGTCACCAGCAGAGACACCCCCGCCCGATGAAGCGTCTCCACCGCGGCCAAATTGAGTCCATACCCCTCCTTCTTTCGATGAGGCACATACGCCCGCGCGTCGGCGCCGATCGACCGGAAAAAGGAGAGGTACACGGCCGTGGCGCTCATGCCGTCGACATCGTAATCCCCATAGAAACAGATGGATTCACCGCTTTCTACGGCCCGCCGCAGCCGATCGACCGCCCGCTCCATATCGGGAATGAGGAACGGATCGTGAGGAAGCTGGTGCGAAATCCATGATGAGGCCTCCTCAGGCGTCGTCACCCCCCGCGCGACCAAAAGCGATGCCGTAGCAAAGGATATCGACAAGGCCTCGGCCAAGGAGGCTCGCTGAGCTGGATCAATGTCGCGAAAAACCCAGAGCCTGGATTTCATAGCGCCTCGGAGAGCAGCCTGAGCCTGGACAATGCTAACTAGAGGAGAATTAAGGGGATACTAGCTCCTCACTCACCCGTTGTCAAACCGGCCGGAGCAACAAGACGCCACAGCGGAACTGATCCGGACAGGGGATTGTCGGCAGTGTGAACGATCCAGTGGAGGGAGTCGATCAGGCGGAGGGAGGGGCTACTCCCCTCCCTTCTGGACGTAATTCTTGACGAATTCTTCGGCGTTCTTTTCAAGGACGTCGTCGATTTCATCGACGAGCTTGTCGATGTCTTCCTTCAGCTTCTTGCCGGTCTCGACGACCTTCGGGTTGGCCTTGACTTCTTCTTTGCCCTGCGGCTCGCGTCTCGGTTCCTGCTTCCGCTCCTGCTTTTCCATCCGAGCACCTCCCGCGAATCTGGCTCACTCTCGCGATATGCCGGCCACCGCATCGATGGTTTCACCATACTCCACGGTAGCGAAATGCGTCAAGTCAAGCGCAGAAACACGGAGCGCCGATCGGTAAAGTATTCACCGATCGGCGCTCCGGAACCCGGTCTGATTCTTTCCTAGCGAACGATGAGCGACACGATCAACAAGGCCACGATATTGATGACCTTGATCATCGGATTCACCGCAGGCCCTGCCGTGTCTTTGTAGGGATCGCCCACTGTGTCGCCCGTGACCGCCGCCTTGTGCGTATCCGTCCCCTTCTTCCCTTGCTCTTCGATGTACTTCTTCGCGTTGTCCCAGGCTCCGCCTCCACTCGTCATCGAGATCGCGACGAACAGGCCCGTCACGATGCTGCCGACCAGTACGCCGCCCAAGGCCTGCGGCCCGAGAATTAAACCGACGATGATCGGAGACGCCACCGGAATCAAGCCGGGGATCATCATCTTCTGAATCGCCGCCTGCGTCACGATGTCGACGCAAGTGCCGTACTCGGGCTTTCCCGTGCCTTCCATGATGCCCTTGATCGTCCGGAATTGTCGCCGCACCTCCTCCACGATGAGACCACCGGCCTGGCCGACCGCCTTCATGCAGAGCGCGCCGAAAATAAACGGCAACATGCCGCCGATGAACAGACCGACCAATACTTTCGGATTCGACAGGTCGAAGGCCGCGAGCGCTGAATTATGCGCGGCGACTTCGCGGGAATATTCAGCGAACAAGACGACCGCCGCCAAACCGGCCGATCCGATGGCATACCCTTTCGTCACCGCCTTGGTCGTATTGCCGACCGCGTCCAGCGGATCGGTGATGTCACGCACCGCTTTTCCCAAATGGGACATTTCGGCGATCCCGCCGGCGTTGTCCGTGATGGGGCCGAAGGCATCGATCGCCACGACAATGCCCGCCATCGAGAGCATCGACACCGCCGCCACCGCCACGCCGTACAATCCCCCCGACTCCGCCCCGCCGCAAATCCAAAGACTGCCCAGAATCGCCGCGGCAATCACCACCACCGGCGCCGCCGTGGACTGCATGCCGACAGCCAGGCCCGCGATGATGTTCGTCGCATGGCCGGTTTCGCTGGCCTTGGCGATATACTTCACCGGTTCATAGCTCTTCGACGTATAGTAATCCGTGATGAATACGAGGGCCAGGGTCACGGCCAGGCCGAGCAATGCCGCTACGTAGTAACTCATGCCGCTCACGCCCCCCACTCCTTCCATGATCTTCGATGTGATCGGGAAGAACGCCACTGCCGCAATGCCTCCCGCCACGAAGAGGCCCTTGTACAAGGCCGGCATGATCTCGCCCCCCGGGCTCACCTTCACGAACAAGATGCCGATGATCGTCGCGAAGATCGTCACGCCGCCGAGCGCCAACGGATAGAGAATCGGTGCGCTGGCGCCTTTGAACATCGTAAACGCCAAGACCATGGCCGCCACCGTCGTGACCGCGTAGGTCTCGAACAGGTCCGCCGCCATGCCGGCGCAATCGCCGACGTTGTCGCCCACATTGTCCGCGATGACGGCCGGGTTGCGGGGGTCGTCTTCGGGGATGCCCGCTTCAACCTTTCCGACAAGGTCCGCGCCGACGTCCGCAGCCTTCGTATAGATCCCGCCGCCGACCCGAGCGAACACCGATATCAAACTGCCTCCGAATCCAAGCGAGAGCAGCGCATGAATCGCTTTTTCCTGTCCGGCAATCGACTGCGCGATGGTGTAGAAACCGGTGATGGCCAGGAGTCCCAGGCCGATCAACAACAGGCCGGTCACGGCTCCGCCGCGGAATGCGACCGTCAAGGCCGCGTTCATGCCCTCATGCGCCGCCTGCGCGGTCCGCACATTCGCGCGCACCGCGATGATCATGCCGACGTAGCCCGCGATCGCCGAAGCGCCGGCGCCGACGAGGAATCCGACGGCGGTCAGCATGCCGAACTTATCCGAAACAGCCCCGGCTCCGGCCAGCACCACAAAGAGAACCGCCGCTACGATGCCGACCGTCTTGTACTGGCGATTCATGTAGGCGCCGGCGCCTTCTTGAATGGCTTTCGAAATTTCCTGCATCTTCGCGTTGCCGGCGTTCAATTTGAACACCCACATCGCCAGATAGAGACCGTAGGCGATACCGGCCACCGCCGCAATCAGTGCAAACGTTATAATCGCTGAATCGCTCACTGGATGCCCTCCTGGTGGTTAAACGAGTGTCTTATGTCACACGGTTGCCCGAGGCTTCAACCCATCAGAAGTACATGAGCCGCTGGGGAAACCGTAGGATGGTGCAGGCGTAATGGTGAAGCTAACTGCCTGAAAATTCGCGCCATTCTAGTCGGGATGAGGGGGAGGGATCAAGCTGAAAAACCGGCGCATCGTGAACCCCTCGCCACGCTACGAACGGCCGTCTACTCGCGTTCGATCTCGTAGATCAGCGTCACGGTGGCCTCCACCTTCAGTTCGCCGGACGAAATGGGCGCGTCCGCGGCCGCTTCCATCGTGGCCATGGCCCTGCCCATATACGGCGCGGGCCGGACGACGTGGCCGCCTTCCGCGACATTCAGCAAGCGGACCAGTTTCACATTGAGCGACCGGCTTAACGCCGCCGCCTTTTCCCGCGCTTTCGTCGCCGCAGTTTGCAGGGCGACGAGCTTATGCTGCTGCTCGTCCTTCAACGCCCACTGCAGCCCGTGAAAGTGGTTGGCTCCGGCCGCCGACGATTCATCGATCACGGCGGCAACCTTGTTGGGATCGCGCACCTCCACCGAAACCGTATTGCTGACCGTGTATCCGATGATCTCCGGAGGCGTGACGGCCCCCTCGGGATTGCGCTTGCTCGGCGATCGGTATTGAGGCGCCACGGTAAACGCCGTCGTTTGGATCCGTTCTTTTTCGATCTTCAACTCTCGCAGGCGATCCAGCACCTTCTGCATGACCGCATGATTCTGGCGTTGCGCCTCGGCGAGCGATTTGCCCGCCGACTCCATGCCGAGCGAGATGAACGCCGTGTCCGGCGAGGCGCTCACACTGGAGCTGGACGACACGGTCAACGTCGGCCTTTCAAGCTTTTCGGTCTCATGCGCCTGCGCCGACGCGGGCAGCAACAGCGCAAGAAGACCGAGAACCAGCATCGGCAGCATCGTCGTCCTTTCCGCCTGGGAACAGGCTGAACGATTGGCATCACACATGAATCTACAGGCTAGGGAGTCTCCCGACACTCTGTCAAGCCTATGGAGCGGGGTGTAATGAGAAGAAGGACGACGGGAGGGATTGATCCAGGTCGTGGGGGTGGGCGCGGACCGTCAGCGGTCCGTATCCGTTTCGAACGTCTTGACCAAGAGTGTCCGCTCCTTCATGCGACTGATGAGACCGGCATAACTGAGGTCGCGTATGATGCTGGTGAACTGGGCATGGTAGTTCCCGACCACACTGGCACCGTCGATGACCACGTCATACACCCGCCAGGTGCCGGACCGGTCGGCGAGCCTGAAATCGAGGGAAGTGTCCGTTTTCGAGCCGGTCAATTTCGCCCGCACTTCGGCGTAGCCTTCGCTGAGTTGCTCGGAGAGATAGGCCACCTGCTGGCCGGCATAGGCGTCGATTCGCCCGACGAAAGTGTCGCGGAGCAGTTGCACGAACAGGCCGACGAATTCCTTCCGCTCTTCCTCCGTCAGATCGTTCCACGGCATGCCTAAAGCGCGTCTCCCCATTTCCTCATAACTGACTCGATTTTTCACTACCTGCTCGATCTGTTGCCGGCGCTCTGCGGCACGCTCCGGTTGTTTCAACTCCGCATCATCGAGGATCTTGACGACGTCGGTGATCGTGGTGCGTACGGACTCCGTCGGCGTCAGCTCCGCCGCCGATGCCCCATGTCCGGACAGGATCATGAGCGCGACGAGGCCGGCCCACATGATCCCGGCCGGTTCGACCATGCCAGCATTGTGCTGCAAATGTCGGCACTTGTTTCTGTTCATAAGCCGGCCTCCATCCATCACCGGAAGCGCTAAGCGGATTCTCCCCATTGGGTGAGCAAGTCCCGTGCTGGATAGACTTCATGAGAAGCCGACGCATTCCGATAACGGAAAGGCGAACGAAGTCAGCGAGATGGAAAGAATCATGAAGAGCCTCTCATGAGAGACTCGTCCTTGCTCCCCTGTTACCGCATACCGAGACTCAAGGAAACGACGCAAGTGTGGCTGATATGCCGCACAGATATGAGGGAGTACCGATGGGGGTGAAACCCTTCACCATGACGGATTTTTTGCCCCTTCCTCGACGTTCAATGCTGCGCGGGTGGGGTGAAAGACCGTCGCAAGAACTCGTTGCGGCTCGCCGACTTCCCAAAGGGAGTCGAAACCCATAAAGAGACAGTCCAAAGGAAGTGGCACTCCCCTTGCTGGACTAGTAGGCCGGCGAACCGGCGGAAGGAGGGCGCATGGGAAAGCGAACGGAGTATGTGGTGATGGGGTTGGTGATTCTGTCGACGACGCTCATCGAAGGTTGCAGCAGTTTCTTGGGATCTTCCAAGGGCGACAGTCAGCGAGCCGGGTTCGAACGGATCGAAGAGCCGGCGATCCGACAAATCCCGGCGCTTGACCAAGGTCTTGCCGCATCGCAACGGCCGTCTCGGAGGGCCGAACTGTCGGCTCGCAACGCGACCGGCCTCCCGTCGGGGACCTTGATCGACGTGCTCTTTGACTTCGATCGCGCAATCCTCCGGGAGGATGCCGTGATCGTGCTCGAAGGCAATGCCAAGCGGTTACAAAGAACCGGCGTGTCCCGCCTCCTCCTTGAAGGACGCGGCGATGAGTTCGGGACCTCCGCATATAACCTCGTCTTGGGGGAACGCCGAGCCAGAAACGTGAAGGAGTATCTCCAGGACTTCGGTCTCACCGTCGAACTGACGACGACGAGCTACGGCAAAGACCGTCCCCTCTGCTTCCAGCATAACGAAGATTGCATGCAGCGCAATCGCAGCGTGCACTTCGTGGTCAAAGAGTAGACGAAGACACCTAACGGCAGGGAACTTGCCGACAGGCTTGCCTCGATGCCGGAGGCGTCTCTTCGGGGAATCCGCCCAAACGATGAGATTCGTCGCCCCCTGGATGAAAATTCCGGCCTCCTGTAAGTCTCTCGCAGAAACGATTCAGAATGTCCTTCTTCGTTACGTCTGGCCGTTGACAATCGACAATGTCGGGAGTAGTACTCCCTCCAAAAAGAGCGCATCCCACGTTCTGAATCTCACATTTCACATCCCGGTGCCTGTGCGTGAGTAGGGAAGTCGCCCAGAATTCTCCCGCGGAAGGTTCAGGCATGCGCGAATTCGTCACGGTGTTCGTCATAGCCTGCGCGGCGTTAATGGTCGCCGCCTGCGGCGCTCAAGGGGAATCCGGCAAGGCCCAGGCCGGACCGGTCGGCGTGTGGCAGCGCAGCATTACCGGCGCCGTCGGGAAGCCCTACCGAGAAATCCTCGAACTGTTGGAGAACGGCACGTACGTGAAACATGCCGGCGGCTGGGCGGCCGACCGCGGCAGATACGCCGCGGAAGCGGGCGTCATGAAGTTCACCAGCGAGGTCGATCAGCGCCATACACGAAACGTCGCCTTCACGCTCACCGGCGGCAAGTTGACGTTCAAGCTCACCGTTCCATTACCTTCCCAGGAGGAATGGACGCGCTTCAATCAGGCGCCGAATTTCCGGACCATCGACATCGATGGAAGGCGTGTGCCGCGCAATCTTACCGGCATGCTGGCGGTCGCGCTGGTGTCGGAGGCGCGGCCCTGGCGCAAAGACGCCGTGCCGACCTGGATCCGCGTCCAACAGGGCGGAAACGGTCAGTATGAAGCGTTGTTGCATTTCTATTCGCCTTCGACCGTGGAGGAAATGCGCATCCGAGTCTCCGCGTACGACTACCAGAAGTCGACCAATGACGGCTCGCGCACCGCAACCGCTCCCCTATCGCCGGAAGTGCTCGACCTGCCGCAGGTCCTGGCATTGGCCAAGCAGAGCGGGCTGAAGGGCGCGCTCGAACGGGCAGACATACGGGTCTACAACCGATACGGCGCGGTGTGGATGTTGACCACCAATGCGCGGCAGGGTGTCACGGTCTCTGGAGAAACGGGCGCGATCATCCGCGAGGACGTGACCGGCTACATCGCGCAGTACAATGCGGAGTGGGCCCGTATCGTCGCGCTCTGGCAACCGATCTTGGCGCGTTTCATGCCGCAGCCGGTATCACTGTTCAGCGGCTCGACGCCGTCGTCTTCGTCGGACAGCGGATCGTCCGGCTCCAGCGGGCCGACCTACGACACAGGTTCGCAGAACTCCTGGAGCCAGGGGGACTGGGGCGCCTATCATCGCTTCCAAACCGGCACCCCCACCGGCAATGATTGTAATCGATACGGCGGGTGTTGAGAGTGACAGGGCTGTTGAGGATTGTTGGTTTTCGTATGAAGCCTGGTCCACCGTTCGAGCAGGCGCAGCCGGAGCTACGCGGCGCGGCATGGCTACCGGCGCGCCTCTGGGGCGGGATCGGCGGCCGGTGCAAGTACCCCGGCATCGAGCAGTATGGCCACGAGCATATCGCTCATGACGTTCACGCCGGAGCGGACGCGGGCGATGATCCAATCGACGGTCATAATGAGCGGGATCGCAGCGAGGATCACGTGGTCGGGCAGGCCGGCTGCGGTCAGCACGAGCGGCAGGACGATCATGCCGGCCTCCGGAATGCCGGCCACACCGGCGCCGGCGATGATGGAGGCTACGACGATGACGATCTGCTGCGCCATCGGCAAATCGTAGCCCAGCGCTTGAGCGAGAAAGAGCGCGGCCATCGCTTCGTAGAGAGTGACGCCGTCGTTGTTGAGGTTCGTGCCGACGCAGGCGGCGAGGCGCGCCGATTGCGGAGAAACCTGCATGCGCTCCAGACATCGAAGGGTGACAGGCACGGTGGCAAGGCTGCTGTTGCAAGAGACGGCGGTCATGATCGCGTCGGCCCCCTGCCCCAGATAGACCTTCGGCGGTTTCTTGCCGATCACCCAGGCGGCGAGCGGATAGTAGACAAGGGAGTGCAGCGCGAGCCCCAGCATCATGGCGGTCAGGAAGATCCAGAGGACGGAGAAGACGCCGACGCCCGCCTTGCCGACGACTTGCGCTACGACACCGAAGACGGCGAACGGCACCGCGAGGATGATCCACCCCAGCAGCCGCACGAGCCATCCGTAGATCCGTTCGGCGGTCCAGGCGACCCAATCGACGGCTCCGCCCGCGTGAGCGGACCTGCTCTGCCCCCACCGGAGCAATAAGCCGGCGACCAGGGCCAGCAGAACGACACCGAGAATGTTGTTGCTGGAGAATGGGGCTGAGATGGTCCGCGGGATGTACGCAAGAAGGTCTGCTAACGGATGGTCCGAAGGGACGAGCTTCACGGCAGAACCGGCGCCTGGGACCACCTGCAGCAAATCTTCGACGTGGCCGTACCACTGGAGGCCCGGCCTCCAGGTGTTCATAATCACGAGCCCGATCACCATGGCGACGGAGACGTTGACGAGGCAGATGCCGAGCAGCTTGGCTCCCTGGCGCAGCGGCAGACTGGTACGGATGAGCGCGTCGAGAATAGCGAAGAAGATGAGCGGGACGGCGAGCGTCTTGAGCAGCGAGACGACGACGAGCCCCAGTTTCCCCAGTTGCTCGTTGCGCAGGCCGCCCCAATAGGGCTCTTGGCCGAAGAGGATGCCGAGCGCGGCACCGCAGACGACGGCAATGAGCACTTGCAGATAAAGCGGCAGCGGTATCCGGCCCGGGGTGGCGTCCATCTTAGTCCGCATGATTCATGATGTGCCGTGACGAAACCGCCTGTGGGTTTCGAGTTTCAGGATTCATGTTCCAAATCTCAAGTTTATTGGAATCCGATTACGTGAAACATGAAACGCGAAACTTGAAACCAGCGCGTTTGGCGCACGCTTCACGAACGACGAGCGGCGCAACAGGTCGCGGCGACGTATCGGCGGTTGCGTGCTACTCCTCGGGGCCGCCGCAGCTTACTCACTTTACCGGGAGAAAGCACGCCGGCTCTTTACTCCACAGGTGACAGGACGCGTCCGTTTCCGTAGGATACTGGGACGGAAGATCAGGCGACGGCGATGCCGGAGGGAATGCGTTCCGAAGAAGTTCAGGCGGCCTGGGCCAAGCTGGCGCAGGAGATCAGAACCGGCGTGTTGCTGACGATGCGGAACGACCGGCCGTTCGGGTCGCACGTGCCCTACGTCTTCGGGGGGGACTGGACACGCGCCTACCTGCATCTGAGCCGGTTGGCGCTCCACACGCAGCATTTGCTTAAGGACCATGGCGTGAGCCTGTTCGTCTCCGAGCCGGACGGGCCCGGCAAGAATCCCCTTGCGCTCCGGCGCATGAATCTTCAAGGCACGGCCGCCCTCCTCCCCGAATCCCGCCCCGACTACGCCGCCGCGAAGCAGCGCTACCTCGATCGCTTTCCGCAATCCAAGATGATGTTCGGCTTCGGAGATTTCGATCTCTGGGAGCTGACCCTTACCGACGCCCATCTGGTTTTGGGCTTCGGCCAGGCCTACCTCTCAACCGCCGCGGCAGCTCGGGATTGGGTTCAGCAGAAACCCG
>JBBILH010000037.1:0-1656 GCA_037445005.1 Nitrospira sp. | reverse complement strand
CAGGCCTACCTCTCAACCGCCGCGGCAGCTCGGGATTGGGTTCAGCAGAAACCCGGCGTGAAGGCTTGATTTTCTCAGGCCACGGACGGCGCATTCACCGATGAGTCAGTCTGTCGGCTTAGCCTTAGAACAGTGCTCATGCCGGATAAGCCAGGTCGTTCCTTCTTTGCGCAGGATGCTGGTGCAGCGGCCGCGGTCTTCGGTTTGAATTTCCCCCTTGCTCACGAGCGAGAAGACGTAGTCGTAGGTCGCCCAGGCAAGTTGCCCTGATACATGAACCTTGACGCCGAAAACTTCTCCCAAGTACCGGAGAGGACTGCCTTTATCGAGTTCGGCGCCGTACTCCGCCAGCCACCTCCGCACGGTTTCGATCGTCTCCTCCTCGCCGTCCTGCACTCCGGCATAGTCCGGCGAGTACATCTTCAGCACCGACTGCGCATCCCGGGTGCGCGAGAAGTCGGCGGTGACTTTGGCGCTGTCGAGCAGGAGGACGGTGATCGCGTCTTCATCCTCTCCGGCCCACAGCAACGACGAACAGCTCAAGACGGTCCCGATGATGATGACGGCGGCGGCCTTTTTCACAACGCCTCCTCTCCTGTCGTCCACTATCGATGCTTCTGCACGTCGAACGCGAAGCGGAGCTGCACGGCCCAATACTCCTGGATGAGGCTGGACCGGTCGAGCGGCCTGTCCTGCTCGCGGTAAAAGCTCAGTTCGAAGTCGCGCCAGCGCATGGCGATCCCGATGATCCAATCGAGCTCGGTCGGCTTGGCGGTGTTCGACGCTTCGCGGTCGGTGAACATGTTGAAATCGCCGAAGAGCACGAATTTCTGCTTGTAGAGATCAAGATCGAAATGGCCGACGTAGCGGAAGAGGGCGCGACCGGTGTTATCCGGACGCGCGAAGTAGTTGGAGTTGTGGAAGAGCCAACCGAGCCCGGCGTAGGCGGTCAGGGTGTTCTTGGGGAAAAGTTGTCGCCACCAAGCCCAATCTTCGTTGGTCCGGATGCGGTAGTTCACCAGCGCATCGGCATAGACCTGCTTTGTTCCGCTCCGGTCGAACGGCGCGTCCCTCTCGTACTGCATGCGCCAGTTCCAATGGCCGACAACGCCGGTGATGCCGTAGGTCTGGTCCCATTCGCTGAGCCTGATCCAGCCGTCGTCGCGATCGGAGAAGAAATTCTGGTCCGTGTAGAACGTCAGGTACTTCTTGTAAAGATCGGTTTCCGCATGGAGCATGTGCCTGAGGCCGACCCGGCCTGTGTTGTCCGGGCGTGCGGCAAACGAGGGATTGGAAATGAACGCGCCGGTCAGGAGATAGCCCCCGAGAAGGGATTCGTCGACCGGTGGACCCCCGTTTCCCCTTTGCTGCGTTCCGTTGGACTTTTCCATCTCAGGCAGCGGCCGGCCGTATTTTTCGAGCGCCAAGGCTCGCCCACAGAATCCCTCCCACAGGAAGCAGCCGGCGAGGACACTGGTCCACACATAGCGTCTGGTGACTCTGGTCGCATGAGGCATGATCACGAGGGCCGCCGGCCTGCTCATTCGGGAAGCTTAGACTCCACGATCGCCCTCAGGGACCGAGGCACGGCTCGAAAATGTCTTCGCAATGGTCTTCATCCCGATAGGTTTCGGGTTCGCTCTGATAGCGGACCTC
>JBBILH010000036.1:0-29780 GCA_037445005.1 Nitrospira sp. | reverse complement strand
CCCAAGCGGAGCCGTTCCTTGCAAGTTCAAGAAGCCTCCGATAGAATGATCGTTAGAGTTCCGCCTGTCTGCTACTTGGAGCGAATGTCCACCAGGCTGCGCGTATCCCGGACATGAGGAGGATTCAATGAAGTCACTGGTATCGGTCTGCCTGCGCGTCTTCATCTTGATATATCTTGTCGGCGCAGCAGCCTCCCAAGTCTCCGCTGAACCCTACGAGTTGAGTAAGAACGACGTCATGGATCCTAAAGGCATCAAGAGCCCGGAAGTCTCGCTCTTCGGCGTGAAGCTGGGAGATTCGGAAGCCAAAGCCCTCGACGTACTGGTCAACGAAAAAATTCCCGGCATCAAGGTGGAGCAAGAGGCGCTGTTTATCTTCTTATTGGATCAGCGCAAGCCGACCGGACCGATGGCGGGCGTTCGAGTGCAGGACGGAAAAGTCGACCTGATCTTCATCAACAACCGATTTGCGTACAAGACCCGCGGAGTCCTGCGCAACGTCCTAAATAGCGAAAGCCCTGAAGACGTGCGCAAATTGCTCGGGCAGGAAGATTACGGTGACGAAAACGTCATGGGCGCCGTGCTGGGGTACCAGAAACAGGGATTTGTCATCAACTATCTCGGCAAGGACGTCAACATCGAGTTCTCTCCCCTCAACTAAACTCCGACGGCTGTTCGAGACGTTGGGCCTCGCCTCCTCTTTCCACCACAGCGGATACCGTACTGATCAGTCCCCGGGCTCGCCCAAAGACAAGGCGGAGCACCAGACCTCGAATCTCTGCGCAACGCGAACAGGCCGCGGGACGAAACAGACCGGCCGTCTGTTACTGGACGGGGTTTGTGGTGCGGAGGCCGTAGTTGATCAGGCTCATCGCCGTGTTCCATCGGCGACTTGAGTTGAGTATCACGAGGAGCAGATCACTGCCGTTCTGCGAGACCTTTGCGATAAGGCATCGTCCCGCCCTGGAGGTAAATCCCGTCTTCACGCCTTCCACCCCGGGAACACGACCCAGCAGCCGGTTGGTATTGTGCAGCACATAGGCGTGGGTGCCGTTGACCGGCATTATCATCGCGCGCTCTTCCTTGACCAAGTCGCGGAAGGTCGGCTGCTCGAGAGCGATTACGCTGAGCTTCGCCAGATCCTCCGCCGTGGAGTAGTGATCCGAGTCGTCGAAACCGCAGGCGTTGCTGAAATGCGTGTCCGCTAATCCAAGAGAAGAAGCTTTCTCGTTCATCAACTCGACGAACTGCGATTCATCGCCTCCCACATGCTCGACGGCCGCCAGACAGGCATCGTTGGCCGACATGATCAGCATGCCTTTGAGGAGATCGTCCAGCCTGAACACCTGGCCCGCCTTCAGCCGCAAATGCGTTTTGTGGGCTCGCGCCGCCGTCGGACTGACGGTGACGAAGTCGTCAAGGCGTCCCTGCTCAAGGATGACCAGCGCCGACATGATTTTGGTCAGGCTGGCCGGGGAGAGCCGTTTGCCCGGCTCATGCTCGTACAAGACTCGCCCGCTGTTGAGTTCTTTGAGAAGAATGCTGTGGGCCGGGACGCGCCTCCACGGGAAGGCATCGGCCGTGCGGCCGACCGTATGGACGGGTTTCGCGCCTCTGACGGCGCGCTTGGCTTCCGCGTCCTGCGGATCGGTCAGGCCGATCAGGAAGGCCGCGATGCCGACGACAAGCCGCGCGAGAAAGAGGAACGCGGACGAGGGACTTTTCCGAAACGTCTGCATGCTTCGCTCCGCCTCCCGTAACCTAGAGCGTAAATGACTCGCGAACTTTGCTGCCGCGGAATCCGCTGTCGATGACTTTGTGGAAGAAGCGAAGAAGGTCCGCGAGATCGATCCAAAACCCGCAGTTCAAACATCGCGCGTACAGTCGACGATTCATCATCGTGTAGTGCCGCTCCACCATCATGAATCCTTTACATTTGAGGCAATGCATCGTGTAGACCGGCGCAGCACGCGTAACCTACTTGATCCGGTTCATGACGAGAGCCAGGCAGCCCGCGAGAAGCCCCCCGCCGAATATCGTCGTGCCGAAGGAAACGTAAGGACTTGCGCCGCCTGCGGGATGGCTTCCGTCGAGCAAGTCCCGCACACCCCCCTGCACCATCAGAACGGACAGCGTGAGCAAGGCTCCGATTCCAAACCACCACCCAAAGGATCTCACTCAACCCTCATGTCCGGAGCGGCAATAGGGCTGAAAACCGCGCCTGTCGGTGAATCTAGCCGAGGGGGGGGAACCTGTCAAGCAGACTGATGGTTCAGTCGCCGACGGTCGCCCGCTTCCTCTCGGACCGCGCACTCACGGGGCCGCCTTAACGGGTTTTGCAGACGCTTTCACGCCGCGATGCAGAAAGATGGAGATCGATCCGTCCCCGTTGTCGGCGGTCACGAGCCCGGGTTCCTCCGCTTCTTTCGTCGTCGCATGAAAGGAAGCGACGGCAAACGGCCCGGCTTTGGTCCGGTAGTTCCGAGGGGGATATTCGAACCCTCCGTCGCCTCGGCCGAAGAGGATCGAAAGATCGTTGGATTGCAGGTTCACGATTGCGACGTCGGTCCGGCGGTCGCCGTTGAAATCCCTTGCCAGCCCGAAGTTGGGACCGGCGTCGGCGCCGGCATCGCGGCCCTTTCGGAACGTGCCGTCGCCGTTTCCCAAGAACGTCGAGAAGCTGTCGCGCTCGCCGTTGATGACAAGCAGATCCTTGATACGGTCATTGTTGAAATCCGCAAAACTCACTCCGAGCGGGCGTTTTCCGGAACGATAGTCGACCGGCTGGCGGAACGTGCCGTCGCCGTTTCCGATCCACACCGAGACCGCGTTCGACATGGGCCCCCCGTTGGTGACAACTAGATCGACGATCCCGTCCCCGTTGAGATCGGAGAGCGCCACCGATGTGGGAGTATCTCCATACTCGTATTGAGCACCATGACGGAATTCTCCGTTCCCCTGCCCGAGAAAGATCTTGACCTTGTCGTTGCGCAGCGCGACGGCGAGATCGGCGATATGGTCTCCGTTGAGATCATCGCTGGCGACCGCGATCGGGGTGCGATGGACCGGATACTGCGGGCCTTCCTCAAACCTTCCGTCGGCGCGCCCGAATAGGATCGAAATTTGATCGCTACCGGAGCAGGCCAGCACGATATCGGGATAGGGATCTGCATTGAATGCTCCGGCGGCAAGCGAGCGCGGCTCCTGACAAACGTGCAGTTGCACTTGATCGCGAAATGTGCCGTCTCCGTTCCCGACGAGGATCGAGACGGTATTGCTCGAGATGTTCGTGGTAACCAGATCCGTCAGCCCGTCCTGATTGAGGTCCAGAGGCGTGATGGTCGTCGGATTCTTCCCGACCTTATAACTGGCGAAATAGTAGAAGAGGTCCGGGGGTATGTAGGGGTCCTGCTTCGAGCAGCCCAGATCGAGCCCCACCAGGGATACGCCTAGGACCAGGGCGACCGGTAGTCGGAGATGAAGGTGCGGGAGCATCCATAAGAGGCTCACAACGGGGCCTCAAGATCGGCGAAGGCTTCAACGGAGCTGAAATGAACCGGCAAGCTGTGAGGTTCTGGTCGCATGGGTTTGTGAAGGCTCTCTAGTATAGCGATCCCCCCTTCATGCTGGCAATTACGGTCTCTGGTCAAGCGCCCTGGTTGCCGGCTGCTCCTGACGTCAAGCCCTCCGTATCAGGCCTGGAAAATTCGATCCGATCTAGGGTACACTGGCGGTCTTTCTCAAGGAGGAGCCATGGGCAAGAGCGTGAAGATCGATATTACGATGTATGGAATCGCAGAAGTCCTGCATTGGTGCCACGACCGGAACAAGGGTCGCATTCCGGGAGTTGATTCGGCCGGCTTCGAAAAGATGAAGGCTTTTCTGGCGGAGAAGCCGCAGTCAGGAGACTATTTCACGCTTGACCAATTTTGGAAGAAACGGGTTACGCTGGAACTGACCGAGGAAGAAGTCGCGTTGGTCGACCGCTGCCTATACGACATCCCCAATTTCGATAACGAGCCTCTCCCACAGATCCGCCACAAGTTCTGGCCTCAACAGGCGGCTGCTCATTAGCGTTCGGCGTTTCGTCTAGAAGGGGGATACGTCAGAGACTGCCTTCTCCCTTGAGGTAGCGCCGGAACCGGTCCATCAGCTCCGCGCCGAGCGTTCCTCCTTCTGGCTTCTTCGTCTCCGGATCGGCAAAATGACCTCGGATTTCCTTCAGGCGCTTTTCGGCTTGTTCGTTGCCTTGCAGCCGCTTGGTCTTGGTCAGCGCCGTATCGAAGGCGTCGAAGGTCAGTTCGTTATAGCCGAACGAGCGTATTCGCTTTACCGCCTTCATCATCGCTTGGTTGCGGAATCCGGTGAGGTGCTCGGAATCGATCTCCTTGAGTCCTAGCTTGCGCGCGCGCCGTTCCGCCGCCTTACGGATGCCGCTCCGGACGAAATCCGGGGAGGTCTGCAACCGCTTCCACGCTTCGTCCGTCCAGGCAATGCGCTCCTGCGGCGCATCCCACAATGCTGCGAGGATCGTCTCGTCGATCCCGGCAATCCCCTTTTCCCGAGCAAGATCTTCGGTATCCCGCTTGAGCATGTCCGTCACGAATTCCACGGCGATCGGCGGCGAATCCTTCAACTTCTCCTGAAGCTTTGCCAGGGCTCCTTCCGTCCAGGGAAGCGGAGCGACGGCCGCCTCGCGCACCTCCCCCAAGGCTTCGACCTTATCAAAGAGATCGACGTTCACCTCCATGTGCCCGCCTTCCCGGGCAACCTCCTCCGCGATCTGCTTGATCATCCCGCGCATGAATTCAGGCACGAGGGTCAGCCGCTCTTTCGCGGCAGCCGTCCAGGGAAGGCGTCCCTGCGCCATCGCATCGGCGGCCTCGGCCATCCCGGACGCCCCGCCCATCCCGCCCATCATCTGGGCCTTGAATTGGTCGAGTGTAGCTTCCGTGATCTCGGCCAGTCCCAATTCTCTGGCCTTCTTCTCGGCAAGCCGTCTGACCATCCCGCGCAGAAAGACCGGCGCGCGCTCCATCCGCTGGAGCGCGCCTTCCGTCCATCGAACGTCGGTGACGACGGCGTCGTCAGAATCTGATCCGCTCATGATCCATCCCCACCGTTGCTACTGGTTAAGGAGCTCCTTCAATTCTTTTCCGGCTTTGAAGAAAGGGACCTTCTTGGCGGGAACCGCCACGGTCGCGCCGGTCTTTGGATTCCGCCCTTCTTTCATGCGGCGTGATCGCAGCCGGAAACTGCCGAATCCGCGGATTTCCGTCTTGTCGCCGTTCTTCAACGAGTCTCTGACGCAATCGAAGATCGTGTTGACGACGATCTCCGCTTGGCGCTTGGTGAGCGTCGTGACCTGCTCGGAGACACGTTCGATAATCTGCGCTTTCGTCATGTCACATCCCCTTTCGCTTGCCGAACCGACGCCCGGCACCCCGATTGAGTTAGAACGCCATCAGATATTTCAAACTGACTCCCGAATAGAAATCCAGCTTGGGGAACAGACTGCCGAGCCTCGACTCAAGCAACTCCCTGATGGAGAAGCGCCGGCGCGGCTCCACGATCCGGGGCTCGCCCTCGATGCCGGCGAGATCCGCCGCCAGTTGAATCGCGTCTTCCAGATTGCCCAATTCGTCGACCAGCTTTGCTTCTTTGGCCTGCCGCCCCGTAAAAATACGCCCGTCGGCCAGGGCCTGGACGGCGGATACTTCCAGCGCCCGCCCCGCCGCGACCGCATCGATGAACTGTTTGTGGACGTCGTCCATGACCGATTGGAGCAGCGCCCGCTCTTCGTCCGTCATTTTGCGCAGCGGCGAGCCGACATCCTTGAATTTTCCGCTCTTCACGACGATTCCCTCAACGCCGAGCTTGCTGAGCAGCCCCTCGACGTTGGCGGTCTCCATGATCACGCCGATACTGCCGGTCAACGTACCGGGATTGGCCATGATTCGATCGGTGGCCGCAGCGATGTAGTATCCGCCTGAGGCGGCGACGGTCCCCATGGAGGCAATCACCGCCTTGTTGTGTTTGTTCCGGACCCGCTGCACCGCATCGTAAATTTCCTGTGACGGCACGACTCCGCCTCCGGGGCTGTCGATCCGCAACACGATCGCCTTTATCAACGGATTCTCTCCGAACCGTTTCAAGTCCGACACCGTCGCCTGCGAGTCCAGGATCACGCCTTCGACCCGCAGCAGCGCGATACGATCCTCCCCGGAAAGATCCAGGTCGGGAAACAGCACGTTTACGAGAATCACCAAACCTATCCCCACCATCAAGACCCAGATGATCTTGCGCTTCAGCGGCCACTTGGTTTTCTGCTCTCCGGTCATGTCGTTCATGGCTCAACTCTCCGGCGACGCCGGGGCATGCCCCGGCGTCGCCTCCCGCCGCGATTACTTGTCGTCGTCTTGGGCGCCGCGCTTTCGGCTCTGTTTCGCCGCGCGTCCCAGACTCTGGTCCGGAGCGCCCTGCGCCGCGTGGTACTCATCCACATGGCGCCGCTCCGAATCCAACTGGTGATCCCGAAGACTGAGCGCAATCTTCCGCTCTTCGCGATCGACCTTGATGATCTTTGCCGTAACTTCGTCCTGGAGTTTGAATTTCTCTTCAAGCTTGGCGGCCGGATCAAGCCCCGCTTCGCTGATGTGTATCAATCCTTCGATCCCGCCGTCGAGTTCCACGAAAATGCCGAAATCGGCCACCTTGCTGACCTTGCCGGCGGCGGAATCTCCGACGCGGTACTTGCCGGGAATCTCGTCGTCCCAAGGATCGCGGGTGAGTTGCTTGTAACCGAGCGAGAGTCTTTCCTTTTCCTTGTCGATCCGGAGCACCACCGCTTCCACCTTCTGGCCCTTCTTGAAAAGCTCGGACGGATGTTTGACGTGCCTCGTCCAGGACATGTCGGAAATGTGGATCAGCCCGTCGATGCCTTCATCCAATCCGACGAAGGCGCCGAAATCGGTCAGGCTCTTCACCTTCCCTTCGATTCTTGTGCCGATGGGATACTTGCCTTCCACCATGTCCCACGGATTCGGAGCGGTCTGTTTCATGCCGAGCGAAATCTTCCGGCTGGCGGGATCGACATTCAGGACGGCGGCTTCTACCTGGTCGCCGATCGCGACCACGCGCGACGGATGCCGCACTTCATGCGTCCAGGACATTTCCGACACATGCACGAGCCCTTCCACGCCCGGCTCAAGTTCCACGAAGGCGCCGTAATCGGTCAAGCTTACGACTTTCCCGCGAACACGCGTCCCGATGGGATATTTGCCGGCCACGTTGGTCCAGGGATCGGCGGATTTCTGCTTGAGTCCCAGCGAGATGCGGCCGGTCTCCCGATCGTACTTCAGCACCGTCACTTCCACTCGATCGCCGACATTGAACATTTCCGACGGGTGGCCGACGCGGCCCCAGGACATGTCCGTGATATGCAGCAAGCCGTCGATCCCGCCCAAGTCGATGAAGGCGCCGTAGTCGGTGATGTTCTTCACCATGCCCTGGATGAGCTGTCCCTCCTTGAGGGTCGCCAGCGTCGTCTGGCGTTTCTTGTCTCTGGTCTCTTCGAGCAGAACGCGGCGGGAGACGACGACGTTGCCTCGGCGATGATTGATCTTGATGATCTTCATCGGGAAGGTGCGGCCGACGAGCCCATCCAAATCGCGCACCGGGTGCAGGTCGATCTGCGAGCCCGGCAAGAAAGCCTTTACGCCGATGTCGACCATCATCCCGCCCTTGATCCGCGAGATGACCTTGCCGTCGATGCTCTTTTCTTCTTTGTACAGCTTCTCGAGTTCCTCCCAGATCTTCATCTTGTCCGCTTTTTCCTTGGACAGGATGAGGTTGCCGTCGGCGTCTTCGCATTCTTCGATGTAGACCTGGAGCCGATCTCCGACCTTGAGGTTCTGCAGGTCTTCACCGGAGAACTGGTCGCTGGGGATCATTCCCTCGGACTTGTACCCGATGTCGACGACCACCTTATCTTTGGTCATCGCCACGACCCGGCCCTCCGTAATCGTGCCCTCTTCAAGATTTTTGAACGTCTCTTCGTAGAGCGCCGCCAACGCGTCGCGGTCCATTTGTTGTTCTCCGGATTTCGAAACCGTGCTCATGGGTCTTTCCTACTCTTCCGACCACCGTCGGGTGCTGATGGTGAACGTTCACCAAAATTCGCTCAGCGTTGCGAACTCAGGCGGTGTGTCGATAGCCCGGCGCCTCGACGCCTCCTAACGCGGCGATGCGCTCCATCACGGCTCGACTCACTTGTTGATAAAACCGCTTCGTCTCCTCTTCCTCGTGCGGGGGCGAAAACGTCAGAGGATCGCCGAAATGCACGGTGACCGGATGGAACCGTAGCCGTTTTGTTCCGGTCGGCAACACCTCAAACGTGCCCTTGATGTAGGCCGGCACGACCGGACATCCGGTCTGCGCGACGATCATCCCCAAACCCGGCTTCGCTTCCCGAAGCCGCCCGTCGAGTGTCCTTCCTCCTTCGGGGAAGATCACCACGACCTTGCCTCGTTTGATCAGGTCGATGGCCTGGTCAAACGCCTTGCGATCCAATCGGCCGAGCTTGAGTGGAATCCAGCCCAGCCACCGCAGGATCCCCTTCAACCCTTTGACGAAAAGGTCGCTCCGTCCTAAGTACCACGCCCGCCGAGTCATGCCGCAGCCGAGCAACGGAATATCGAAATAGCTGGCATGGTTGGCCGCAATCAGCACCCCCCCGGCGCGAGGCACTGAGCCGACGACACGATACCGAAAACAGATCACCGCGACGATCCGGACGAGAATCCAGAGCACCGCATAGGCAACCGAACTCACAATTTCGCCGCAATCACGGCCATCATCCGGTCGACGACGTCCATCGGAGACAGGCGCGACGTGTCGATGTGCTTTGCATCTTCGGCCGGCACGAGCGGTGCGATCGCTCGGGAGCGGTCCCGGTGGTCGCGTCCGGCCATTTCAGCGCTTGTTTGCTCGATCCCCCCGGAATGGCCGGCTGCCACGAGTTCTCGATGCCGGCGTTCCGCCCTGATCGACGCATCCGCCTCCAGAAAAAACTTCACCGGTGCGGCAGGAAACACTTTCGTGCCGATATCACGACCCTCGGCCACCACGGACCCGCGCGCGCCGATGCGGCGCTGCACCGGAAGCAGCCAGGCTCTGACCTCCGGAATGGCCGACACGACGGAGGCGGCGGCAGATACCCTGGGGGTCCGCAACTCGCCGGTCACATCCCTTCCATTGACGGTGACGCGCACCATGTCCTGTTTGAATTCCATTTCAACCGACAAACCCGGCAGCAAACGGGCCACCGCTTCCGCATTCGACGGATCCTGGCCGCCGTCAAGCACCGCCCAGGCGACGGCCCGGTAAAGCGCGCCCGTGTCAAGATACAAGTATTTCAAACGGGCCGCAAGGAGCTTGGCAACCGTGCTCTTCCCGACACCGGCAGGGCCGTCGATGGCCACGATCACGACCGGCCTCCTGCCTGTAACGACCTCAGTCGACCGGGAAAATCAGGAAACGACGTTTCGATACACTCGGTCTCTTCGACCACGGTACCCGTCGAAGCCGTCAAACCGGCGATTGCCAACGACATGGCGACGCGATGATCGCCGTGACTTTGGCCTTTCGTCGCGGTCAGTCGTCCGTTTTCTCCGGGATGTCCCGCGCCGTCGATGACCATTCCGTCCGGCCGTTCCGTGATTTCGGCGCCCATCGGCCTCAGCTCTGCGGCCATAGTGGCGATCCGGTCGCTCTCCTTCACCCGCAACTCCTCCGCGCCGGAGATGACCGTCCGACCTTCCGCCACAGCGGCGGCGACGCACAGGATCGGAAATTCGTCGATGGTCTGTGGAATCATCTCCGGCCCGATCATGACCCCTTTCAGCGGGGCCGACTTCGCTCGAATGTCCGCCACCGGCTCCCCGGCCTCTTCCCGACGGTTCAGCAGTTGAATGTCGGCGCCCATTCTCGCCAGGATATCGAGAATTCCCGTTCTCGTGGGGTTGACGCCGACGCCTTGAATCGTCACGTCAGAGCCGGGAACGATCGTGGCACCCACAATAAAAAACGCGGCCGCCGAGAGATCGCCCGGGACGGTCAACCGCGGCACGGCTTGCCATCCGACCGAAGGCCGTCCTTCGACCTTCACGGTCGTCCCTTCGCGGACAAAGGGCAAGCCGTAAAACTGGAACAGCCGCTCGGTGTGGTCGCGCGAGAGACGCGGCTCCGTTAACGTGGTCGTCCCCTTTGCATAGAGCGCCGCCAGCAACAGCGACGACTTGATCTGGGCGCTGGCCACGGGAGAAGCATAGGTAATCCCGCGCAGCGTCGTTCCCGTTACCGCCAGGGGCGCCAACTCTCCGCCCTTCCGGCCGGCGATGACGGCTCCCATTTCCCTGAGCGGCTTGACGATCCGCCCCATCGGTCGGCGGCGAATCGAGCCGTCCCCCGTCAAGACCGTAAAGAAGTCCTGCCCCGCCAAAAGGCCGGTCAACAGCCGAATCCCTGTGCCGGAGTTTCCGCAATCGACCACGCCGGCCGGCTCGGTCAGGCCCCAGAGTCCTTTGCCATGAACGGTCAATTCATCCGGTGTCTCCTGGATCTGAACCCCGAGCGCCTGAAATGCCCTCATCGTATTTAAACAGTCTTCGCCCCGGCAGTAGCGGGTGATGGTTCCTCGGCCTTCGGCCAGGGCGGAAAAAATGATGGCGCGATGGGTGATGGACTTATCCCCGGGAACCGTGGTGATTCCCGTCAGAGGCGCACCGGGCGTGACCGTCAGCGACGTCATGGATCAGCTCGCTCCGCCGGGCCGGACGGGAAAATTCTCCCTCTCTTGCCTGGCCCGCTCCAATTCCTTCTCGATGCCGGCGGCATCGCCGGCCTTGATAAGTTGTTTCAACCGGCTCAGCGCTCGCTCGTACGCCTCAATAAAGGAGACAATATTGTCGCGATTCCACAAGAAAATGTCCCGCCACATTTCCGGCGAACTCGCTGCGATCCTCGTGGTGTCGCGCAACCCTCCGCCGGAATGGCCTGCAAGATCGAGCGTAGGCACCTTGTCGCGAATCTCGATCAGCGCATTGATCAAGCTGAACGCCGCCACGTGCGGCAGATGGCTCACCGCTCCGAGGATCTTGTCGTGCAAATGCGGATCCATCTCAAGGACGAGGGAGCCGGCCGATTCCCAAAGCGCCCTCATCTGCGCCAGCGCCTGCCGGTCCGTCCGCGCCGTCGGAGTCAGGATGCACCGCGCCCCTTCAAACAGTCTTTCCGAACCGGCGGCCGCGCCGGTCTTTTCCTTTCCAGCGATCGGATGGGCTCCGACAAAACGGACCCCCGCAGGCACGGCCTGTTCGGTTCGGATGACCAGCTCGCCTTTCACGCTCCCGACATCCGTCACGATGCAGCCGGACTTCAGACAGGAAGCCCATTCTTTCAAATGCCGATCATACGTGTCGACCGGTGTCGCGAGCACGACCAGATCCGCGCCCGTGACACCGTCTTTCGGATCAGACACGTAGCGATCGATCGCCCCAAGCGCCACGGCGGTCTTGAGGTTCTCAACCCTGCGCCCGACGCCCACGACCTGGCCCGCCAGTTTCTTGCGCCGGAGGATCATTCCCAAGGACCCGCCGATCAATCCCACTCCGATGATCGCCACCTGTGGAAAGTACAGGGACATGAGCCGTCCGCCTTAGAGTTCCCGTCCGACCGCGGTGGCGATCTTCCGCATGTCCTGCATGAGTTCCTTGAATTTCGTCGGCTTGATGGACTCTTCGCCATCGCACAAGGCGCACTCCGGATTGGAGTGAACTTCGATCAGAATGCCGTCTGCGCCGGCCGCTACCGCCGCTTTCGACATGGGCGCGACCAAGTTCCACTTGCCGGTGGCGTGGCTCGGATCGACGATGACCGGCAAATGCGAGAGTTCCTTGAGCGTGGGAATCGCCGCCAAGTCGAGCGTATTGCGGTATTGCGTTTCGAAGGTTCTGATGCCGCGCTCGCAGAGCATCACGTTCCGGTTGCCGCGGGACATGATGTATTCTGCGGACAGCAGGAACTCTTTGATCGTCGCCGACAGGCCGCGCTTCAGCAACACCGGCTTGTCGTAGGCGCCGACTTCCTTCAAAAGTTCGAAGTTCTGCATGTTGCGCGCGCCGATTTGAATGACGTCGGCCTTTTCCAAGAACAATTCGATGTCGCGCGTGTCGAGAATCTCGCTGACCACCGGTAATCCGGTCTGCTTTCTGGCCTCGGCCAGATAGTCCAGGCCTTCCCGGCCGAGCCCTTGGAACGAATAGGGCGAAGTCCGCGGCTTGTAAGCCCCGCCCCGCAGCATGCTGGCGCCCGCCGCCTTGACCTCGTGAGCGATCCCGACCGTCAGCTCTAGACGCTCCACTGCGCAGGGACCCGCCATAACGGCCAACTTGTTCCCGCCGATCTTGACGCCCCCCACGTCGATGATCGTGCCTTCCTTCTTGAATTCGCGGCTGACCAATTTCCAGGGGGCTAAAATCGGAAGAACGCTTTCGACTCCGGGCAGGGCGGTGAGCGGCTGATTTTGGAGGATACGGTCGTCGCCGATGACCCCGATGATCGTCCGCTCCTGCCCGGTCGAGAGTTGCGACTTCAACCCCAATTCGCGCAACCGGTCGACGATGTGATCCACTTCCCGTTCGCTGGCATCCGGTCTCAACACGATAATCATGATTGCCTCACCCTTTGTTCAACCCGCCTGCAACACCCGCGCAAGCGCGGTCAGGAAAACCTGGTTTTCTTCTTGCCGCCCGATCGTCACGCGGATCATGCGGCTCTCGATGTGCCGGATGATCACGCCTTCGCGCAACAACGCCTCAAAGACGGCGCGGCCGTCCCTCCCGACATCCAGGTAGACGAAATTCGCTTCGCTGGGGATCGGCGCAAAGCCGAGCGCGCGCAATCCCTTAACGACCTGGTCCATCCCTGCCTCGTTCACCGCCCGGCTTCTGGCCACATGATCGTCGTCGCCCAATGCCGCCAACGCAGCCCGCTGCGCGATGCTGTTGGCGTTAAAAGGAGGCCGGACGCGATTCAACAAACCTGTGATCTCCGGAGTCGTAACACCGTATCCGATTCTGAGCCCGGCCAGCCCATAGATCTTCGAGAACGTTCGGAGCACCACCACATGGCGGCCCTGCCTCACGTAGGCCATGGAGTCCGGAAACTCCGCGCTCCTCACATACTCGAAATAGGCCTCGTCGAAGACGACGACGACGTGGTCAGGCACGCGCGCCATCAACCGCGCCACCTCATCCGCCGTCACCATGGTGCCGGTCGGGTTGTTGGGATTGCAGACGAAAAGGAGCCTGGTTTTCGCCGTCACGGCATCGGCCATCGCCGGCAAGTCATGGCGCCAATTCTTGAGCGGAACCGTCACCGCATTCCCGTGGGCCGCCGCAACCTCCATCTTGTAAATGACGAAGGTGTGGTCGGCCATCAGGGCTTCATCGCCGGGCGAGAGAAACGCTCTGGCCAGCAGCCCCAGGATTTCGTCTGAGCCGTTGCCGAGGATGATATGGTCGGACGTGACCTTCCAGCGGTCAGCCAGCGCCGCGCGCAGACGAAACGCCCCGCCATCCGGGTAACGATGCAGTGTGGCAGCATTCTCGCCGATGGTCGCCATGGCCCGCGGCGACGGACCCAGCGGATTCTCGTTGGAGGCCAGCTTAATGATGCGGGACAGCCCCAACTCACGTTGCAGTTCCTCAATCGGCTTCCCCGGCACGTATGGACTCAACGAGGCAATATCTGGATGGACGTGGAGCGGCATGGTGTTAGCTGTGGGCCGGATAGGAGCCGAGCACCTTCATGAAGAGGCAACGGCCGGAGATTTCTTCCACCGCTTTTTTGACGCGCTCCTCTTCGATGTGTCCTTCGATATCGACGAAGAAGATGTACTCCCAGGCCTTCCGTCTCGACGGGCGCGACTCGATCTTGGTCATGCTCAAGCCGTGGGAAGCGAAGGGGCGAAGCAGCTCGTAGAGCGCGCCGACTTTGTCCTTGATCGACAGCATTAACGACGTCTTGTCCCTCCCCGTCCGCTGCGGCGCTTTCTGGGACAGCACGAGAAAGCGAGTGAAATTGTTCAAGTTGTCCTCGATCCGGGACTTGATGATCTTCAAGCCGTAGAGCTGCGCCGCCAGTTCCGAGGCGATTGCCGCGATGGAGGGATCGTCGAGGCACATTTCAGCCGCCCGCGCCGTGCTGGCGACTTCCGACACCAACACATGAGGCATGTTTGTCTCAATCCAGTTGCGGCATTGAGCGATCGCTTGCGGATGGGAGCAGATCTTCTTGACCTCCTCCATTACCCCGGATTTCGACATCAAATGGTGTGAAACCTCCTGGAGAACCTCCCCGTAGATCAGGAGGTTCGAATCGATGAACATGTCCAGAGTGTGGTTCACGACGCCTTCCGTGGTGTTTTCGATCGGCACGACCCCGAAATTGGCCCTTCCCCGCTCGACTTCGCTGAAGACTTCTTTGATGCTGTTCACCGGAACGTATTGAGCCGAGGACCCGAATTTCTGCATACAGGCCATGTGGGTGAACGTCGCGCGCGGGCCCAGGTAAGCTACCTTTTGCGGACCCTCCAATGAGAGAGAGGCCGACATGATTTCACGATAGACCGGACGGATCGCTTCCGAAGGGAAGGGCCCGGGATTCTGTTTGACCAGCCGCTCGATGATTTCCGCTTCGCGGGCGGGCGTATGGAGATTCGCACCGGCATCCTGCTGCTTTTTCAGCTTGCCGATCTCGATAACGCTGTTGGACCGAATGTTGAGGAGACGCAGGATCTCATCATCGATTCGATCGATCTCTTTCCGGTGTTCGGAAAGGTCACCCGGCATGAACCGACCCCCTCCACCCGTGCCCCATGAGTTGGACGAACGTCCAGAAGCAGATCGAGTGTGGTAAGCAGGGAATGATACCGGATCGGCTTCGGAAAAAGCAAGGAGAGCCCTGGAGTTTCAGGAGTTTGCAGGATTTCTCCCTGTAGAGATAAAACGCAAAACTCCCCGGCTATCGACTAATAAAGAAGGTTGGTAGGCCGCTTAAAATGGAGCAGCGCTTCTTTTGTCACCTGACGTCCTCGACCAGTGCGTTCCAGGTAGCCCCCTTGGATCAGATAGGGTTCGTGAACGTCTTCGAGAGTGGTCTTGTCCTCCTGCACCGCTGCCGCCAGGGATTCGACGCCGACCGGTCCCCCGCCGAACTTGTCGATGATGGTGAGGAGGATCTTCCGGTCCATTTCGTCGAATCCCGCCGCATCGACGCCGAGCCACGCCAACGCCTCCTGCGCGACGGTTTTGGTGATCTTCCCCTCCGCCTTTACCTGGGCATAGTCGCGCACCCGTCGGACCAATCGATTGACGATGCGAGGCGTGCCGCGGGCTCGGCGGGCGATTTCATCCGCGCCCGGTCGATCAATAGGAATGCCCATCAGTCCCGCAGACCTGACGACGATCTCCTGCAACTCGGCCGGCGTATAAAATTCGAGCCGGTGTACGAGACCGAATCGGTCGCGTAACGGCGAGGTCAGTGCGCCGGCCTTGGTCGTCGCGCCGATGAGCGTGAAACGAGGCAAATCGAGTTTCACAGATCGGGCGGCAGGCCCCTGTCCCACGACAAGATCGAGTTGGAAATCTTCCATCGCCGGATACAGCGCCTCCTCGACGGAGGCCGGGAGCCGATGGATCTCGTCGATGAACAAGACGTCCTGTTCCTGGAGATTCGTGAGGATGGCGGCAAGATCGCCCGCATGCGACAAGACCAGCCCCGAGGTCGGCCGCAATGTCCCGCCCATTTCGCGCGCGATGATATGCGCGATTGTGGTCTTCCCGAGCCCGGGCGGACCGTAAAAAATCGCATGGTCGAGCGTTTCTCGTCGCTGCTTGGCCGCCTCGATACAAATGCGCAGCGACTCCTTCATGCGCGGCTGGCCGACGTACTCGTCCAACGTCTGCGGACGCAGGACGTTTTCGATGCTGCGTTCTTCGTCGTTGACTTGAGGAGCCGCGACTCGTTGCGTCATCTCTGGAGCTCGGTCATTGGCCACCGGCCTACTTCTGCTCCGGTGCAGGCAGGTACTTGGGCGGAGGCGGGAGGGCCCCCTGGCCCGGCGCCATCGTGCTGCCGCAATCCGGCGGACAGATCTTGCCCCCCTTGGTGGGATCGGGCAGGTTCAACTCCATCCTCTCCAACTGACATTGCGACAGTCGCCCCCCATCTTGAGTGCCGCAACGGGCCGGCACCGAAGAACTGCCGATTTCCCGGTAGCCTTCAGGACAGGCTCCACAAACCGGCAACATGTTGGCGCCGAGGGGGACGCATTGGACGAGTGTCGGATCGCCGTCCTTGCAGATCTCCGGCGCCTGCGTAACACCGGTGGTCGCGTAGCCGTCGGGACATTTCCCGCAGGTCTTCCGGATCGTCTTGGGTTCGGCCGCAGCCTCCTGCGCCCCGCTGATCGAAGGATGAGTTCCCATCCACAGGCCGAGCGCAAGGCTCGCCACAAGAAGCCGCTGCGCGATGATTCTCATGATCACCCCCTGGCCAATTCTCGGAGCGATTCTCGAATCAGATCTTGCAAGCTCATTGCGTCCGTTCGGGATTTCGCAACCCGCTTCAACGCGTCTTTCGCATCCTGCACACGATACCCCAAATTCGTAAGGGCCGAAAGGGCGTCGTCGAAGGCGGCGTCTGCCCCTGTAGGCGATGTTCCCGCTGGAGCCAAAGCCGGATGAAGCTTGTTCACCTTATCCTTCAGCTCCAGGACGATCCGGCCCGCAGTCTTCCGGCCGATCCCCGGGACCGATTCCAACTTCTCGGCATCGCCCGCTTGGACGGATGAGACCAGGTCCGGCACGGGGAGCGCGGACAGGATGCCGAGCGCCGACTTGGGCCCGATCCCCGATACCGTCGTGAGCAACACAAAGGCGTCTTTTTCCTGCTGCGTCGCGAACCCGAAGAGTTGAATGGCGTCTTCGCGCACATGGGTATGGATGGTGAGCGAGACCTGTTCGTTGAGGGGAGGCAGACTGTAAAACGTGCTGAGGGGAACGAAGACCTCGTACCCGACGCCCTGAACATCGAGCGCCAGATGGGTGGGAGCCTTGAAGGCCAGGCGGCCTGTGAGCGAGGCGATCATGCCGCCGTCAGTTTCAAGTGAGAGGGGTTGAGTGTCTTGCAACTCATGTCTCGCAACTCAAAACTTTTCACGCGGTGTCAGCCGGCAGCGGCCGCGGCGACCTTCTCCATGACCTCGTCGGAAATATCGAAGTTCGCGTGGATCTTCTGGACGTCGTCGTGTTCGTCGAGAATCTCCATGAGCTTGAGCATGGACTCGGCGTCTTTCTCGCCGAGCTTGATCGTATTCTGCGGGACATACGTGATTTCGGCGATCGTCGTCTCGATTTTGGCGTCTGCGAGCGCTTTCTTCACGACGTCAAAGTCTTGAGCGTTCGTGACGACTTCGAAGACCTTGTCGCCGACCTTCACGTCTTCCGCACCCGCATCGAGGGCGAGAGAGAGGAGCGCATCCTCTTCGACCTTCCCCTTCTCGATCGAGAGCAATCCCTTCTTGTGGAATTGCCAGGCGACCGCCCCCGCCTCGGCCATGTTCCCGTTGTTCTTGGTAAAGAGGCTGCGGATCTCGGCGACGGTGCGGTTTCGATTGTCGCTCGTGATCTCCAGCAAGAGCGCCGTCCCACCCGGTCCGTATCCTTCGAGCGTGAATTCTTCATAAGAGACGCCCGGTAATTCGCCGGTTCCTCGCTGAATGGCTTTCTTCATAGTGTCGCCGGGCATGTTGGCTTCTTTGGCCTTGGCAATAGCCAGCCTCAAACGAGGGTTGCCGTCGGGGTCGCCACCGCCGCGAGCAGCAATGGTCAACTCACGGATGATCCTCGTGAAGATTTTCCCGCGCTTGGCGTCCTGGGCCGACTTATGTCGCTTAATGGTCGCCCAATGGCTATGTCCACCCATACATCGCTCCAATTCTCAGCCGGAGTAGACCGACCCGGCCCTTCTTGAAACTTATCCTATCTAATCGACTAGACGTAGCACAGGGTTCGGAAAGGTGTCAATTGCAGGGGCGGGCAAACCGCCTATTCGGAGTAGATCAGCAGTTGCGCACCGATGACGAGAATAAGACAGGCCCAAAGCACTTCCCACTTCGAGGCCCCTGATTCCCAGGCTCGCCGCCAGGTGGACCAGAGTTTTGATGAACCGGCCGTGATCGCCAGCGCACCCATCACCGCATGGTGAAGCGCAATTTTCTGTGCCGCCGGGTGATCGCCATGGGAGTGCGCGAAGAGCATCAGCCCGCCGACAATCGCCAAAAGGGGAAGCGGCGTTGCCCAGGCCGCATGCCCCATGCGTCCGAAGCGCCGAGCGATTTCGACTGAACCGACGAGGAGAGCTAAGAGCCCGTAGGCCTTGTGCTGAACGATTTCGTGATCGTTGCCGAAGAACGTTTGGCTGAAGCTGAGCGTTCCGATCGGCCAGGCTTCGTGATCGCTCCAAATCATGAGGAACAGACCCGTCGCCGTCATGGCCGCCGGCAAGAGCACCTTGGCCCAGGATAGTCCTGTGAGGCGCAGGGCATGGCTCAACTCCGCTACCCCCATCAGAAGCACCAGCCACCCCGCGATGTGATGATTCCGCTCCGAATAAGCGATGCCCGTCTCGGACCCTTCCCACCCTGGCGAGAGCATGGCGTGACCCATATGGCCATGATCGGTTGCTCCAACCTCATGAGACGAAGACCGCTCGCCATGACCCTGTGTTCCATCGACAACGCCTGGGTCAGAGGAAAGAACGTTCGAGAGGAGACCGAGAAGACAGGCTAGGACGACGATGCTTGGGATCAGAAGAAACCGCACGGCACTCACGAAAAATCGCTCAGGTTGCCGAGAAGACCCGTCGAGCATGCCGAGCGGGCCTTCGCGCCGATTGACACTTGGCCGAATGACCTACATGAACTTCATGAACTTATCTTTGGCATCGTCCATAACTTGGGCGGTGATCGTGACGACGCCGCGCTCCTTGGCCAACCGCTCGATCTCTTTTCTGGCCATGGGACGGATGAAGTCCGGAATGTTATCGAGCCGCTGCTCCGCCTCCTTGGTCCAAGACAGGCCGTTCGGCGAATCATTCTTAGAGTCGTCCATCACCTGCAATGTGATGCTCTTGTATCCCTGTTTTCTGGCGTACGCCTCGACACTGCTCTGTACCATCGGCTTCACGAAGGACGGCAGCCGATCAAGTTTTTCCTTGGCGTCAGCCGTCCAGGTGAACTCAGAGGCTCCGCCGTTCGCGGGTTTTCCGCCGGAGGTAAGGCCCATCTCCGCCACCATCGCTGAGAAGGGACAGCCTCCACTGGACTTCTCTCCCGGCTTCGCAGGCGCAGGCGCGGCGGCTGCCGGTTGCCCGCCTTGGATCTTCTCGTTCAGATAGGCGGCCATCTGGCCGGATCCGGCCAAGGCCTCTTCTTTAAGGGTGCCTCTGGTCATTTCGAACGGCTCTGCAGCCGCCGTCCGGCCGCCCAACTTCACACCGAGCGAACTGACCATCTGCGTTTCACCCGGGTTGGTGACCATCGAAAACTTCGCCCCGCAGGAAGGACAGCCGAAAAACACCCCGAGGGACCCCTCGCCGGGCTTTTCGACCTTCTCGAAGTTCATGTAGGTTTCGCAATTAAGACACACAAATTTCATGGCAACTCCTCCCGGATGGGCGTCACAATTTTTCGGCCAGGACTTTCTTGTAGTCCAGCAGGGTTCTGATCCGCCCTGCGATGTCTTGGTAGCGCTGGATGGTCGGGTAGGATTCGTCCAAGAGAGGCTCACCCTTGTCGAAGGTGCGGGCTAACTTTCGATCGAAAGGAATCCGGCCCAGCAAGGGAAGATCCAGCGCTTCACACATCGCTTCGGTATTTCCCTCGAACAACTCGTTCTGCTCGCCGCACGAGGGGCAGCGGTATTCGCTCATATTTTCGACGATTCCGAGCACCTTGATGCCCATGTCTCGGGCGTAGGTCACCGATTTCTGCACGACGTCCGAGGCCACTTCGGAGGGTGTGGTGACCACGATCGCTCCCGCCAAGTCGGGAATGAATCCGGCGATCACCGGGGGCTTGTCAGCAGCCGCTCCCGGCGGCAAATCCACCAACAAATAGTCCAACTCTCCCCAGGCCACGTCGGCGAGGAACTCCCGAATGACGTTCATTTCCATGAGGCCCAACCAGACCGGACTCACGTCCATCGGCCCTTTCCAACGGACGGGAGACGCCGCCCCGAGAAAGAAATCCATTGAGGCGACTTTCATCCCCAGCGGACCGATCGGGGGAATCGCGCCGTCGGGCGTCATGGTCAACGACTGACCGTGGAGCCCCAGCATCCGTGGGACGCAGGGACCGTTCAGATCCACGTCGAGCAAACCGACGCGCGCCTGCTGACGGGCGAAAGCCAACGCCAGGTTGACGGTGGTCATACTCTTGCCGACCCCGCCTTTTCCGCTCATCACGACCAATTTATGCTTGATGCCGGCCATGCGGGCCTGCACCTGCTTCATTTGTTCGGTAATCTGCTGCACGACTTTGGCGTCGTCGGAGTAGCGAAGCTTGCCGAGGATAGTTTTCAGGTCCTTTTCAGGAGCCATAAGAAAGGTACCTCACACCAATACAACTGTGTTTTGGAGCAAGTACCGTAACACAGGGATTTCTGGCGAGTCAAACCACCCAAAAGGGGAGAACTCCAGCAGATACAAAGGTATCCACCGGTCAGATCGAGTATTGGAACGTCGGTTTCTCCCCGATCGCTTCGGCGAGAACGCCGCGCTGCTTCAACTCATCCAAGATGCGTCTCGTGGCGGTGTCGATATCGGCAGGGCCGGCCAAAACAATGTCGGTGTTGGGCGGTACCTCTTCCGGCGCCTTGCTCATATGCACGGAGATCACCGCCGTCGGATGCACCAGGGTCCTGATTGCCTGGGCCGCCTCGATGAACCCTGCTCCGAAAGGGTTGGTGGTCGACACCACGATGAGACCGGTGTCGACCAGGAGGCGGGCGACTTCGCCGTAACGGCGGGCCATTTCGGCGGTTTGACTGCGCTCCGAATCGGGCAGGTCGGCGTCCAGTCCCCTCCGAAGATTTTCTCCGTCGAGAAGATAGGCATGGCGTCCATCCGCCACCAGCTTGGCTTCCAATTTCTTGGCCAGGTAAGATTTGCCCGTGTACCGGCCGCCCGTGATAAGGACGATGGCCGCCCGGTGGCCGTACTGCTGCGCGCGCGCTTCAACCCCGACTTCGCCTTTGACCCAGGCGAAGTCGCGCTTTCGCGCCTCCTCCCGAAGGAACTCTTGATCGTCGTGAACCATTTCCGTGACAATGCCGCCCCCGGCGATATCGTAGTCGTCCACAAGGACGAATCGACCCGTCACTTCAAAGGACGAGGACAGGTCGAACGCGATCGGCGATCTTGTTCTGATCGTCAGTTCGGCCACTTGGTTCCGGCCCACGGTCTTGCTGCCTTGTTGCTGGTTCAGATCCATCGTATCGATAATTCGGTGGATCGACACCACTTCACAGTCCACTTCTTTCGTCGCCACACGCAGGAGGTACTTGCGCCCCTTTTCCAACGGCCGCTTCCCCAGCCAGAAGAGATTGGACCTGAACGCCGTCGACACCAATGGAAGTTGATCCTGATGTGTCGCAATTTCTCCCCGTTCAACGAAGATTTGCTCGTCCAAAGTCACGCCGACGGACTGTCCCGCTTCCGCCGCGAACGGCGGCGGCTCGATGTTGAACGCTTCGATCGTCCGAATGTTTGCCCGCTTGTTCGACGGGGAAAACACCAGGTGGTCGCCGACCTTAAGGCGTCCCGCCGCGATCCGTCCGGCCAAGATACGGCGGGCATCGAACTTGTAGACGTCTTGGATCGGGAACCGTAGCGGCTGCTCGGACCGCGCCACCTCCTTCTTGAAGAGGCTGAGGGTATCCAGCACCGTCGGCCCGTTGTACCAGGCCATGGCCTGGCTCCGATTGGCGATGTTGTCCCCGAGCTTGGCGCTGACCGGGATTATCCGTTCCGGTGTCGCGCCGAACTGTCCTAGGAACTCCCGATACTCCTTCTCGATCCCCTCGAACACGTCTTGCCGATAGCCGACCAGGTCCATCTTGTTGACGACGACCGCAAACTGGCGCACGCCCAGCAGCGAGAGCAGGTACCCGTGCTTCTTGGACTGCTCCTTCACGCCTTCCAGCGCGTCGATCAGGAGAAGCGCCGCTTCCGCACGGGCGGCGCCCGAGATCATGTTCTTCAGAAACTCTTTGTGACCCGGGGCATCGATGATGATATATTGCCGCCCTTTCCACATGAAGAACGTGCGCGCGGTATCAATGGTGATGCCCTGCTCCTGTTCCTCCAGGAACGCGTCAAAGAGGAAGGCATACTCAAACTCTTTTCCCTGCTGCTTGCAGATCGCCTGAACTTTCTCCAGTTTTCCGTCGGGCAGCGAGCCGGTGTCCGCGTACAGGCGGCCCAACAACGTCGACTTGCCGTGGTCGACGTGCCCGACGATGACGATATTCAGATGCTCGGAGGGTTTCCCGGATCGTTCGGTGTTGCCCATGACTACATGTACCCATCCTTCCTGAGCAGCTCCATTCCGCGGCCTTCATCCTGCGCCCGTCCAGACCGTTCCGCCACCGTCGTATGCCGTAGTTCCTCGATGATGTCGTCTACGCTCTTGGCCGTCGATTTGATGGGAGCGGTGCAAGGGGCGCAGCCGAGACTGCGATAGCGGGTCCCATCACCTTTGTCGAGATAGAGATCGATGAAGGGGATGTTCTCCAGCTTGATGTATTCCCAGATGTTGATCTCGGTCCAATCCAGCAGCGGATGGATGCGGATGTGCGTGCCGGGGGGAAACGTCGTTTTAAATTGATCCCAGAGTTCGGGCGGCTGGTCGCGAAAATCCCAGTCCCCGTGTTTGTCGCGCGGCGAGAAATACCGTTCCTTCGCCCTCGTGCCCTCTTCGTCTGCCCGTACGCCGAGAATAATACCGGTGTAGCCCTTGTGCTCGATGAGCTGTTTGAGGCCATTAGTTTTCAGCGCCGTGCAACAGACGACCCGGCCCATCGTATGATTCATGCCGGCGGCAAGGGCCTCCTTGTTTTGGCCGACCACGAGATTCAAGTGCCACTCCTTAGCCAAACGGTCCCGGTACTCGATCATTGCCGGTATCTTGTAGCTGGTGTCGACATGCAGAAGCGGGAACGGCACATGGCCGAAGAAGGCTTTTCTTGCCAGCCACAACAAGACGGTCGAATCCTTGCCCATCGACCAAAGCATCCCGAGATTGTCGAAATGCTTATAAGCCTCCCGAAGTATGAAAACGCTTTGATCTTCCAACTGCCGTAAGTGTCTCACGTTCGAACTCTGCTCCGTTCCGTCAAGGGATCCGTCCCGCCGCCCCGGAGGCGACCGGCGCCTGGCTCAACTCTTCGAGCTTTCTTGATGCCGCTCCTTCCTCGATGGCCCGACGGGCCATCGGCGCACAGGCAGCCAGCGAAGGCCCTTTGCCTGCCGCGTAGAGGAGGAGCGAGGCGTTCAGCACGACCCAATCTTTCGGCCCGCCCTGAACCTGATTATGGAGAATCCGCCTGATCAGATCGGCTTCTTTCTCACGCTGATCGGGAGGAAATCCCGCCATCTCGCGGGAGGTGCCGAGGGTCAAGCCTACATCTTTCGGTGCGATCGTCAGCGGCGTGATCCGTTCATCTCTGAGTTCCAACACCTTCGTCGCCATGGCGATCGAGAGTTCAGGATCGCCCTCGACGCCGCGGACCACGAGAGCCCTGGGCGTTCCCAGCATGCTCAGGGCTTCCGCCGTCTTCTCGAAATAGGGAGGATGGGTCAGGCCGACGACCTGCGATGACGCGCGGGCGGGGTTCAGGAGTCTGGCGACCGGATGGAACACGTTGCGCACACCCAATTCTTGGCGCATTTCCAAAAAACGATAGAGCGGAGGGTGATACAGCGCGATGTCCAGGTAGGCGAGCCCATGTTTGGTGACGGAGGCGGCGGCGGCCTTGGGATCGAGATCGATGGGCAAGCCCAGAGCCTTCAGCACTCCGGCATTTCCCGGACGCCCGGGTATCCCGTCATAGCCGTGCATGAGGATCGCCGCGCCCGCGGCCGCCGCCACGATGGCCGCCCCCGCCAGCGCATGAAACGTATCCTGTTTCCCCGCGTAGGAAGGCAAATCAACGACGCCGAGTTCCTGCGGGATGGGAAGCGGGAGGACGTAGGAGCGGGCCACCGAGGTGAACGATGCGAGTTCGGTAACGGACTCCATCTTGAAACGCAGGGCTATTAAGAACGCCCCGACTTGGGCCGAGGTCGCCTCCCCCTCGATCAAGGCCTTCATCGCCCGCTTCGCCTCATCCCATGTGAGGTCCTTGGACGCCTTCTGTCCTTTCGCAATTTTGGCGATGAATTCCTGCATCGGCATCGTTACGCCTTATGAAGTCCGCATTCCGTTTTGGCGCTGCCCTGCCATCGACCGGATCGCGGATCTTGGCCGGGCATTACCGGCTGGGTGCAATGGGTACAACCGATGCTCGGATAGTTACGATCATGCAATTCGTTGTAAGGCACTTCGTAGATCTTGATATAGGTCCAGACGTCGCTCCACGTCCATTTCGCCAGGGGATTTACCTTTACCAAGCCAAATTTTGCATCCCACTCGATCAGTTTGGCATTGGCTCTGGTCGGCGCCTGGTCCCGCCTGATACCGGTAATCCAGGCTTCGAACCCGGTGAGGACCCGAGACAGCGGCTCGACCTTTCTCAGTTGGCAACAACGGTCAGGATCGCGAGCCCATAACGATTGGCCGTATTGATCCGCCTGTTCGACCGGAGTCAACCGCGGCGTCATCCGGATGACTTGGGCCGGGTTCAAATTGTAGCGTTCGACGATCCGATCACGGGTGGCGTAGGTTTCCGGAAACAAGAAATCCGTGTCGAGATAGAACAAGGCAACGGAGGGATCGATCCGATGCACCATGTCGATCAACACCACGTCTTCCGCGCCAAAGCTGCAAGCCAGCACGATCTTGGGCGCATAGCGCGTAATCGCGGCGGCCAGCACGTCCTGCGGCTGCTTCGTCTCGAAGGAGTCCCCCCAAGCCTGCAGATCTTGAACGGAGGTTGTCGTCATACGCGGGGTCCGTCCGGTTATTCGACTTTCTCGACCAAGATTCTGAAGTGCGCCGCTTCCGGCTCTAACGCCTCCTGAAGATGGATCAGATGGCCGTCGTTCTTCAAGCTCATCGGGACGTTCTTGATCGGCTCGCCCGCGTCCAGCCAGACTTCCAATTTCTCTCCCGCATCCATCATTTCAAGTTTCAACTTCGTCTTCACATAATTCATCGGGCAGGCGACACCTCGCAGATCGTAAACCGGCGCGCCGGTCGGAGCCGGCGCCGCCGACTTCGTAGGCCCCGGCGGAGCGGGAGTCTGCGCATCCTTTACCACCGCCAGCTTGAGGTCCTTCCCCATCTGATCCGTCGCGGCACGGCAGGCATCGACGAAACCCTTCGCGAAGCCCATCTTGTTCTTCGCGGATTCAGCCGTCGTGTCCTTCGGACCCAAATCGCCCACTTTCTTGCCTAAATCCCGGTACTGACCGGGCACCACGCCTTTGCGCGCAATCTTGTCCTCGAACTCGATGAAGGTTTCGGCATCTGTCGAAGGCTCCAGTCCTTCCGTCACCAAGAGCGCCTTGGCGGCGGCCAACACGGCCCGGTAGGACTTGTTGACGGACACCGGATATTGATGATTCTCGATCAGAAGTTTAGCTTGATACAGTTCCTGATCTGCTTCGAGTATTCCGTTCTCGATCATTTCGAGTGCGCCGCCGGCACACTCGCCGGGCCCGAGATCTTCGAGGACAAATTCCTCTTCGCCTTCCCAGTCGTAGTAGAACGTGGGGTCGTCGGCGTAGGCGGGAATAATGGTATACGGAATCAGCTCGTCCTTAAGCGCATTCTTGCCGACACGATCGATGAATGCCGGCATGCTCTCGCCGTTTTTTCGGTCGCGGCGATAGACGTCGATCAGATGATTGATTGCGGCCGAGACGGCTTTGGCCGGCAGCTTGACCGTCATCTGCCCGATTTTTGCGGCGCCGTCGACCTTTCCTCCGAGATGCAATTCGTACATGGGTGCCGTGTGATCGCCGATCCGCTTTCCGACTCCGTGGAGGCCGATGGTCGCGATATGGTGCTGGGCGCAGGAGTTGTGGCAACCGCTGATTTTCACGCTCACGTCTTTCAGATCGTCGGGAACCCGGCCCGCAGGGAAGACCTCCGCAAGCGCGCGCGCCATTCCTTTGGAAGACGTGATCCCGAGGCCGCACGTGTCGGTTCCCGGACAGGCGATAATGTCTTCAACCAGTTCGGCGCCCGGGTCGGACAGGCCGTGACCGACCAACTCTTCGTAGAGCGCGGTGACCTGTGATTCCGGAACCCAGCGGAGGACCATGTTTTGATTGATCGTCGTGCGGATGTTTCCGTTGGAGTATCGATCGGCCAGATCCGCGACGTGAATCATCTGGCGGGAGGTCAGATCGCCCATGAACAGCTTGACGACCGCTGCCACATAGCCCTCTTGCTTTTGCGGTACGACGTTGGTCCTCTTCCACATAGCGAAGGGAGTTTCTCCGGTGGCTCCGCCCGCATGTCCGTTCCCCTGCACAGAATTCGTTCTCGCCCCGTTCGACATGGGCATGATTAGGCGAGGGGCCTCGTCAGGATGTTGAAGTAGCTTTATCGGCTCACGGGTAAGCTTCCCGAATCCCATCGACTCGTACGCGGCTTCCCAACGGCGCTTGAACTCCTCGAAGCCCAGTTTCTCGATCACGAACTTCATGCGCGCCTTGTTCCGATTCTTCCGGTTTCCCAACGTGTCGAAAACCTTGATGACGGCTTCGATGCTGGGGATTAATTCATCCAGCGGCGTGAACTCTCTGAGGACTTGCGCGATCCGGGGCGCCGACCCAAGACCGCCCCCTGCGACCATGCGAAATCCCAGGGTGCCGTCCTCCCTCCTAGTGGCCAGGAGCCCGATATCGTGGATCGGCGTTAAGGCGCAATCCTGCTTGCAGCCGGAGAAGGCGATCTTAAACTTGCGCGGCAGGCTTTGATTTAAGGGGTTCCTCAATAGATGATAGGCCACGGTTTTCGCGTAGGGCGTGATATCGAAGACTTCTCCCTGGCAAACCCCAGCGAGGTGGCAGCCGGTGACGTTCCTGACGGTATTGGCGCAGGCCTCTCTGGTGGTGAGTCCCACCTCCGCGAGAGCCCTCATGATCGTCGGCACATCCTTGAGTTCCACGAAATGCATTTGGATGTCCTGACGTGTGGTGACGTGCCCCACGCCGGTGGCATAGCGATCCGCGAGTTCCGCGACGCGCCTCAACTGATTGGCCGTGAGGCCTCCGAATGGAACCTTAATGCGCACCATCTGGACACCGGCCTGGCGCTGACCGTAGATGCCGTATTGGAGTCTGAATGGTTTGAAGAGATCGTTGACGATGTCGCCAGCCAGCATCCGGACCGCTTCCTTTTCAAAGGTGTCAATTTCTTCGAGGATC
This sequence comes from Nitrospira sp., assembly GCA_037445005.1. Lineage (GTDB taxonomy): Bacteria > Nitrospirota > Nitrospiria > Nitrospirales > Nitrospiraceae > Nitrospira_C. Next base: position 2,057 of record JBBILH010000036.1, on the reverse strand, counting down.
GCGGCCGGAACGGGCATCGTCTGAATGGGAGCGGAAGACATGATTTTTGGGGTCATGGCCAACCTCTATATGTGGTACATGAGCGTTTTCTGCTGCTCAAGCCGACGGTACCGATCTGCAAGCTCCTCAACGGTAACGGCTTCTAGCACGGTGCGTTCGGCTTGATGAACCCGATTCCATACGTTGGCGAGGAGAACGTCGGATCGAGTTTTCGACCTGGGCAACAATTGCCCATTGTTTCCAGCGAACGGAAGGAGGGGCCCTTCCAGAGCCTCAATAATTTGAGCCACTGAGAGCTCAGCCGGTTTTTTCGATAAGACATATCCGCCTTGCGCGCCTCGCAAACTATTTACCAATCCTGCCTTCTTCATTGTATGGAGCACCTGTTCGAGAAAACGGGCTGGTATGCCTTGCCTACGTGCAATAGATTTAGCTTGAATCGGAGAAGTGCCAGCTTGGCTTGCCATGTCCACGACTGCCATAATTCCATAAGTAGATCTGAGAGATACCTTCATATATCAGTATTCCGGTCGGAATTAAGCCATTACTACATACCTCGCTCTATATTCCCGCGTCAAGCGGTAGGGTATCCAGCATGTGGCCTCATGTGGTTACTGCGACTGCTCAATGCAGTCCCTTGACTCTTTTTTCCACCTCGGTCCCCGGCGATTTTATCCTACCGATCTTGTGAAGCGTTGATCCTTGAGAAGGCAGAAATGACACTTCCGCCGTCTGTCGGATTTTCCTTCATCATGCGACTGACGCCCACGCGAAGGTCTCGGAGATGATTCATGAATGAATGGCCGCACCTCTCCGGCACATCGCCATGACGAAGTTCACGGAAGGGGAAAGTTCATCCTACCCTGTCGGAGTCGGCGGGTGCTGGTCGTTGATATTTCATCGTTGACATCAATTCGGCCCTGGGCAATAATCCGGCCCTCTTCTTCGGGTGAAAGCTTCATGACGCTCACTTCTTCAGTGTTTAGTGTTCTGTTACTCAGCGGCGATCAGGACATCCAGACCCAGTTCAAGCAGGCCTTCAAGGACGCCGCCTTGACTACGGCAAAAGACGCCGCCGCGCTACCGCGTGATGCAGCGAGGCGATCCTTTGATGCGGTGATTATCGAGTCGAAGCCCGGACATCAGAACACCGGCACCTTCTTGCCGACGAATCTCGATTGCTCTCAGGCTTTGGTAATCACCGGATCCCGACCGGTGTTGAAGCGCGCGTCCAAAATCATCCAGGCCATGGCGCGCCCAAAAGGAGGGGGTCAGAACGGCTCCGCTCCCATGTCCCTCGAGGACTATGTGGAATGGAAGATGGGAGACTTTGTGAAAGGGATGAGGAACGGATCAGGACGCAACCTTCACCCCATGTTGATCTCTGCGATTGAGCGCCCGCTTATCGCACGCGCACTTCAAGAAACGAAGGGGAACCAGATTCAAGCAGCCGAACTACTAGGGTTAAACAGGAACACGCTCCGTAAGAAGATTCACGATCTTCACATTCCCATTAAGCGCGGACGGGCGGTCCGCGTTCGTGAGGCATAGCATCCGTTCGGAAAGACGTTCTATTCACCTAACTTCACAAAAGGAGGGGGATGATGACGAAAGAAGAATTGATCGCGAAAATGGCGGCTTCTGCCGGCATCACTAAGGTGGCTGCTGGCAGCGCGCTCCAAGCCTTTACAGGTGCGGTGACGTCATCTTTGAAGAAGGGCCAGCGAGTATCACTGGTCAACTTCGGTACATTTACGATTTCGAAGCGGAAGGCTCGTATGGGTAGAAATCCCCGAACCGGTGAAGCCTTGAAGATCCCGGCTGCAAAAGTGCCGAAATTCTCCGCCGGTAAGGTGTTGAAATCAGCGGTGCGATAGGCACTGCTCTTCGGCTCCATTAGTGCCTATTTTCAAGATGGAAGGCGGCGCGTTGTGGTATCCGGCGCGCTCCCTTCCATTTTTGCGTTTCTTGACACCTCGGGCGGGCCTCTATTATCATGCGCACCCGGACGATAGGCGCGTAGCTCAGGGGGAGAGCGCTACCTTGACACGGTAGAG
>JBBILH010000035.1:0-30764 GCA_037445005.1 Nitrospira sp. | reverse complement strand
TCAATACACCTTACACCTTGCTCAACGTCCTCTATTCAGTTGTCAAAGAACGATCGCGCTCTTCACGCGAGCCGCGCACTATACAACGCGCAGCATAGCGTGTCAAGGGACCCGCTCGAGGCACTGGGCTTCGGGTAGTTTCCCTTTGAAAACCGCACCGTGACTCGCCGTCAGGCGCGGTCAACAGGCAGGAGCACGACTCAACAGGGCGTAAGATAACAAGCGCCTGATCGAGAGTCAAGCCCCGTTTCCATGTATAATTCGACTCATGTCCGCTCTCGATTCGCTCGGCTTACTGCGGCGTCGCACGATCCTTCAGTCGCTGGGTCTCGGCGCCCTTGCTGGACTGACCGGCGGCTGCGATGCCGTGGGCAGCGTCTTCGGCCGCATGTTCGCCGTGCCCCCGCGCGAGACGAAGTACTTCACGCCGAACGCGAAATTCTATGTGGTCAACTACGCCGACAGCGCCGTCTCCGTGTCGCGCGAAGTCAACATCGAGCAATGGAAACTACAAATCAAGGGCGTCGTGAAAACTCCGTTGTCGCTCGGCTGGCGCGACATTCTCAACCGCGATTCGTACGATCAAGTCTCAACGTTGATGTGCATCGATACGCTGCCGGGCGGAGACAGCATGGGGAACGCCACCTGGCGCGGCATCTCGCTGAAGAAGCTCCTCTTGGAAGTCGGCGCCGACGACGAGACGGCGCGTGATGTGATCTTTCGCGGCATCGACGGCTACGACGACAGCATTCCCTACAAGCGGGCCATGCAGGACGACGTGATGCTCGCCTTCTTGATGAACGGAGAGAAACTGCCGAAGGAACACGGCTTTCCGATCAGGCTCATCGTGCCCGGTCTCTACGGCATCAAGAACGTGAAATGGATCACCGAGATTGAAGTCTATCCCGGCGACTATCTGGGCTACTGGCAGCGGAAAGGCTGGACCGACGACGGCACGATCAAGATTTTTTCGCGCATCGACTCACCAGGGCATTACCAAACCTTGCGGGGGCCCGAACAGCACTTCCGCGGCATCGCCTTCGGCGGGCCCAACTCCATCAGCAAAGTCGAGATCAGTTTCGACGCGGGCCGGACATGGAACGAATGCGGCATTGAAACGCCGATGTCGCCCTACTCGTGGGTCATTTGGAACTACGCCTGGCGACCGACCAAACCGGGCAAGTACCAAACCGTCGTCCGCGCGACAGACACCAAAGGACAATTGCAGATCGCCGAGATCGTGAGGCCGCAACCGGCGGGGGCGAGCGGTCTGCATACCATCATTGCGGATGTTGAGCAGATATAACTGCCCCCTCTCCCATCGTCGCACCTTTCACAGTAGACCGTCCCAGACCTTGACGTACATACACATCGTATTAACAATCTTGCCGTGAGGTTTGAATGGGACGAAGCCAAACGAGAAACAAACCTGACCAAACACGGCATCGATTTTCTGGACGTTCCGGAGATGTTTTGCAGCCTTATGTAGATCGGACCGGACGTCCGGAAAGATTACGGGGAAACCGGGAAAATCGGCTTCGGATTCATTCGCGGGCGGCTCATGGCAGTCGCCTTCACTGAACGTGCGCCGAACTTGATCCGCATTATCTCGGCACGAAAGGCGAACAAACGTGAAGAAGCACATTACCAAAAAGCGGTCGCGGACGAATTGGGCAGAAATTGACGCGCTCAAGGATAAGGAGATCGACACCTCCGATATCCCGGAGCAAGGAAAGGCATTCTTCAAGCGTGCCGTGCTCAGGCTCCCCGAACCAAAAACCGCCGTCACCATTCGCTTGGATCGCCAGGTCTTGAATTGGTTCAAGGCTAAAGGGCCCGGATACCAGACACGGATCAATGCTCTCCTCCGAGCCTACATGGAAGCGCACAAGAGATGAGGCAAGGGCAACCGTCTGTCCTTCTTGCTCGCAGAGGCCACACAATGAAATGGTGTTCCATCGATGAGCACAGCGAACGGCAAGTAGCCTCCCCCTTGGCGAGAGAGAGCGTCGAGTCGGAAAGAAAGAGAAAGGTGTCGGGAGTCTTTCTCTGTTGATGCAGCGCCAACGGTGACCTGCTACTTCCTTGGCGTTTTCTTGGCCAGATTCCAAAAGCCGCGCGGATCGGTAATCGTTTGGTCAGTGATTTCATCCGCCACATCCAGTAAGTCCTTATCACCTCATCGCTTGACCATTTCTTGTGGGAACGCTACCGTTTTCACACCTCACTCTTCCTAACCGGCACAACATGGAGGGAACGAAGATGCCGCTCTTCTCTTTCCAATACACCCCAGAGCATTTGGCCTTTGGAGACAAACCTGTGTGGATGTCCGCGACGGACGGAGACACGCCCACGCTGCAATTTCCGATCAGGATGCTGGGCATGGACGCCCCGGAACTGCACTATCAGGGCGCAACGGAAACGACGCCCGGCAAGTATGACGACGCGCTGAATGCCTTCCTGACCAAAGAGGGTAAGCACCTGGAGGCCGGACTCAAGCAGTATCTCGCGAAGAAAGTGATCAACAAAGCGAGCACCAGGCATATTGCGGCCGGGAAAGCGTCTTTCGACCATTTTCAAGAACTGGTCAAGAAGCGGCTGGCGCGCAAGGGCAAGAACGGCAAACCGATTTCAGACCGGCATATCTTTGCGATGGTGTCGAACGAAGTCTTCGACAAGTACGGGCGGATGCTGGCTTACGTGAACGCGTCGTATGACAAGAAAGAACGCGACGCCATCCCGGCCGGCAAACGGCCCACGTTCAATCTACAGATGATGCAGGAAGGCCATGCGGTGAGTTTGCTGATCTATCCCAACATTCCGAAACCCCGCGATCTCGAACTGGTTCACTCGGCCGTTCACAAAGCACGAACGACCAACAAGGGATTCTGGAAGGGGCCGGACCACCTCCTTCTTCCTTACGAGTTTCGCTGGGCCGTCGACACGATCAACGGAAAGCGCAATGGCCCGGATCGCTACTGCGCGGATCTCTCCAGCGGCAAACTCTACCAGCCCCAACAGTACTATAAAGTCCTGCCCGAGAACCGCCTGTTCTTCAAGCTCACCGACTTGGTCAAGGCGTTATCGATGGGCTTTCAGCTTGTGCCGTAAACACGAAAGGAGAACCTGCGCGCGGCGCGGCGCGCCGCTCGACGCCCCCGTGGGAAAATAAGCACGCCTTGTGCTTTGCGGCATCTCCGCATCGCGGATGCAGGCGATTGCCTTCATCTGTTTCCGCAATCTTCCGACCTACAAACCTACACTCGATTCTGACGCGAACGCGCATTTATCCGGGTTGCCCGCCGCGCTTAACCGAAATTCTACTCACTTAGAGCGCTCCTCCGACGATCGCTCATCTCGTCTCCGTGGCACGTTTATTGACATAACCTCTCATCGATCTCGGTTGATCGGCTTCAAGCCTGCGCCGCTCCACAACCTGTCACCCTTGCTAAGGAGACGCTCATGACGTCGCACCACTTTACATGGCCGACTTTCGCTTTGACCGCCGTACTCTGCTGCCCGCCTCTCGCCGACAATCTCTGGGCTCAGGATGACAGCGGACGGCGGAATAATCTTACCGTCACGGCCCCCACGCGCCCCCCCGGATCTGACGAAACCTTTACCCGCATGTTTCCCGGCCTGCCGCCTTTTGCGCCGGCCACCGATGAGGCGCGCGAGCAAGCCCGCAAACTCGGCGAGAAGGACGGTCCGATTGACGCGAAGGATCTCCTGACCGATCCGATCCAGTCCATTCTAAATCCGGCGGTCTTCAGCCCCAACAATCCCGACAATCCGAACATGACCGCCGGCATGACCTTCTTCGGCCAATTCCTGGATCATGACCTGACCCTCGACCTCAAATCTCCCCTGCTGGAAGCGCGAAATCCCAGGCGGACGACCAATTTCAGAACGGCGGCGTTCGATCTCGATTCCGTCTACGGCGACGGTCCCGCCGGATCGCCGGAACTCTATGACACGGGCTCCGGCGACATCAAGTTCCGCATCGAAGAGATTCCCGGATCCGCAACCGTCTCGCGCAAGGGAGCCGTGCGCCACGATCTCCCTCGCGACGCAAACAATGTCGCCGTCATCGCCGACAGCCGAAACGACGAGAACGCGATCATCAGTCAGTTTCATCTGGCGATGTTGCGGTTTCACAATGCCGTCGTCGACCGACTTCGCGCCGATCCCGCTACCAGCGATCTCGATGCCGATCGCCTCTTCCGCCGCGCCCAACAGCTGGTCCGCTGGCACTATCAGTGGATCGTCGTCCATGAGTTTCTCCCGCTGACCATCGGAGCTGATCGGGTCGAAGATCTCCTCCGGCGGGGCTTGCGGTTCTACCGCATCGACGATCCCCGTTTTTTATCTGAATTGCGCAACAATCGAAACAATCCCCGCATCCCGATCGAATTTTCCGTCGCGGCCTTCCGGTTTGGGCATTCTCAGGTCCGGCCGAGCTACCGGCTGAACTTCGGTCCCGATACCGGAACCCCGTTTTTCGCGTTCGTGTTCGACGACGCGCTCGACCCCAACGATCCTGATCCCGCCGACTTGCGGGGCGGCAAACGGGCGCCGAGACGGTTCGTAGACTGGCAGACTTTCTTCAATTTTCAGGACGGAAACGTCCGCAACAATAAGAAGATCGATGGAAAGCTTTCGAGCAATTTGATGATGCTTCCCGGATCACGCGGACCTGCGACCGGGCTGCCGTCCGACGGGGTGCAGTCGCTGGCGTCGCGAAACCTGGTGCGCCATGTGAACTTCGGTTTGCCGTCCGGCCAGGCCGTGGCGCGCGTCCTCGGTGTGCCGGCGCTGACTCCGGCGCAGTTGTCCGAGCTTCAGCCCTTTGGAATGGACCGCAGTACTCCCCTGTGGTTCTATATTCTCAAGGAAGCCGAACTCCTGGAAAACGGCCTCCGAATGGGTCCGGTCGGCAGCCGAATCGTCGGGGAGGTATTCATCGGCCTCCTCCGAGCGGACCGCAGTTCCTACCTGGCGGCGGGCCGGAACTGGACCCCGGTATTGCCGTCAGAAACACCGGGAGATTTTCATATCACCGATCTGCTGAGATTCGCCGGCGTCGTCACGCCGTTGGAATAGGGGGCTGCGGTCGAAGTTGCCGGAACGTCGCGCATCGCATGCCGCGACTACGGGGGAGGGCGTCGGCCGGCCGACCCCCTCCCCTTTGCCATGTGCAGGGGCCCCTTGCTCGGTTAGAACACGAACTTGGCGCCGAAGAGGATGTTCATGCTTGATGCATCGAACGGGTCCTTGCTGGTGACTTGCCCGTTCTGCTTCGTCTCGATGGTTCCGCGATTTCTGTTCACCGCAAATTCGGTATTGAGGACGATGTGCTGCGTGACCGGAAAATCGATGCCGCCCGCGGTACGCCAGGCGAAGGTGCTGCCCGCGCTGAACCGCGTGCCCGTCCGCTTGATCGCGTCGGCTTCGCTCACCGAATTGATATTCACGCCGATGCCGGTCGACAAGTAAGGTTGTATCTTGCCGAAATGCCCGGGCCGAAACTCGACATAGGCCGGCAACAGGGTGATCGTATTGACCGAGGCCAGGTCCGCCTTGGGCTGCTGAATGTCGATTGAAAACCGTTGCCAGGTCAACATCGCTCCGACGTTGATCCATTTGTTGACGCCGTAGGTCCCCAAAAAATTGATCGCCGGTCCGACACCGGTATCTGAGTTGTCGACGACTTCCTGCGTGTTAAGCGCCATGCCGGCCCGGAATCCGACGGTGACTTTTCCCTCCGGCGCCGTTCCCTCATGCTTCCAGGACATATCCTCCGCCGCCGCGAGCCCCGCCACCCCCGCGAACGCCGCAATAACAACGGCACCCAACAGCATCCGATTCCCCATACGCTCCACCTTCATTGCTGCCCTCCTTGTTACAAGAGACCGAACCAATTTGGGGGGGCGCAGTATAGTGAATATCACTTATGGGCATCAAGGGAGAAACCTGATAACCATAAGCGTTACTCGCGCCTCCCGACAGGCGTCGCCCCCTGGCCATCTCGAACTTCTATTCTTACTCCCCGAAGAAAACGCCTTTCGTCTCGGCCGGATTTTGCGATACCATCAGCCCTTGCCGGAATGTACCGGCAGCCGGGGACATCAAAGATGCCTGATCCCATATTGTCCGACCCTCTTGCTCAGACGTTCTACCACCAGAGCGAGAGCGAGATCTCCACCTCGCAATCCGCCGAGGAAGTTCTCAAGAAGGCCGACGCGCTGGCCCGGCATGACTCACGCCCCGACTCGATGCAAGCCGCCTGCTATTATCTGGCAGCCGCCCACTTTCTCGATGGTCGCGACACAGCCGGAGCATCACAGGCCTATCATCGAGCGGGACGTCAACTGCACCACCTCGAACTGTTCGTTCATGCCGCGCGTGCCTTCTTGCAAGCGGGCCGTTGCGCGGAGCGCGGCGCGCAGGCCGCCCCCGCAGGTCCGACCCAACAGCACCTGCAACACGCGGCGGTGCGAGCCTACTCGCGGGCCAACCATTGCTTTGCAGAAGCCGGAGAATTGGACGATTCGGAAGCCGCTTATCTGAAAGAGCATGAAGCCCGAATCGCGTGGTCCAGAATGCAGGGCAAACATCCCGTCGCATTGTTGGCCTGGAAAGCGACGAGCGGGTTCGGCACCAATCTCGCTCGAATGACCGCCTGGGTCGCAGGATCCATGGGGCTGTTCAGCCTTCTGTACGAAATCTTCTTCCGAATTCAATGGCTCCAACCGATGAGCAATACCGAACCGGTTCCGTGGATTCCCCTGTGGTCTGGGTTTTATTATGCCGTGAACGTCACCTCCTCGCTGGCCCTGGTCGAATATCAGCCTACCCACCCCGTCTGCCAGGCCGTCGTCATGCTCAACGTGATCGCGGGCTATCTGTTCCTCGGAGTCGGCATCGGCATCATCGGCCATCTGATCAAGAGCCGCGGGTGATCCAACTACCCTCCCGCCCTAAGCAGTACGACTTCTTCTCCCGTCAAGTCTCGCCATCGACCGGGCGCTAGCGCTTCGAGCTTGACCGGACCGATGGCGATTCTCACCAGCCGCAAAGTGGGGTGCCCGACGGCGGCCGTCATACGCCTGACCTGTCTGTTCATCCCTTCGTGCAGCACGAGTTCTATCCAAGCGGTCGGCACGTTCTTGCGGAATCGAATCGGCACGGGACGGTCCGGCAACTGGAGCGGCTCCGCCGACAGGCGAACCCGGGCCGGGCGCGTTCGTCGTCCCCTCAGAACCACTCCATTGCTAAGCTGCTCCAGTGCGTGATCGTCCGGCACCCGCTCGACTTGGACAAGATAGGTCTTGGGGAGCTTGTGGCGAGGGTTGGTAATGCGATCGGCCAACTCACCGTCTGAAGTGAGAATCATCAGACCTTCGCTGTCCCGATCCAACCGGCCTGCCGCATAGACCCCGGGTAGGGTGATGTACTCGGCCAAGGTGGGACGTCCATCGCGATCCGTGAAGCACGGCAGAACGCCATACGGCTTGTTGAAGACGATCGTGCGCGTTCGTCCGGCCGGCATAGTGAGAGAGCGCACCTTGGCAGGATCGAGCGGAGAGGTCAAGACGCGGGAATCCGAACGGATGGGGTCACGTTGATGACCGGATGGAGAACCGCCCAGGCCTGCTCCACATCCCGACGCCCGGCCAACGCGCTGTAATAGCGGGAGCCCTCGGTATCTTCCAACATCAAACGCCACTGTCCTTTGAAGGCCGGAACCTGTTCGATCTTGGTCATGTGAATCGTAGAGTACGTCGAATCCCGCGGGAAAAAGTCGTAGTGCAGGGTCAATCGATCTCCTTGGACTTCGAGGCTGCGAAATCCTGAGAATGAAGATTGATAGATCATGAGAAAAAGGCCCGCTCCGACCCCGATACCCAGAATAATCGGAACTTTCGAGGGCGGCTGTTGCAGATCGAGAGACCCCATCGCAAGGAGTCTTCGCGTAACTGCAAAGAACCCCGCACCAATGCCCGCTGAAATGAACAGGAATACTCCCGTTCCTACCAGAGTTCCCGCCGTATCGCCGAACATGAAGATCTGGCTCGAAGGATTCATTGCTTCCAAGCATAGCACGCGTTGACTCCCTCGCCCGTAATCTCTGCTCCAAATTAACCCGTTCCGAGCCCTGTCCGTTATCGCTCACTCTCGATCAGCTGTATGTGTGCATGCGCCGGCCTACAGAATTCACTTGAGCGCAAGCCTACGTAAACGTGAGGGGGTTATCAGTGCCGCTAGCCAAGGCCGGAACTTTTCAGAGCAAATGGCGCTTCACCGGTTACACCTGATGCATTTCGATTAGTCAATCCTGAGGCATCGCACTTGCTCTAACGCTTCCAGCAAGCTGCCTCGTTTTTGTGCAGAGAAATGGTTGAGGTTTTCCACCACGGGGCCTCTCATACTTATTCATCAAGGAGGTGCTTATCATGACTCGCGCGATTCACATGGCGACACTCGCCGCATTCTTGACGATCGGCTTCGGAATCCCGACGACTTTCGCCGGGGACCCGATTCCCTCTGAACAGAAAGACAAGAAGGATATGACCGGCCCGAAGGGCGACGGCGAATCCAAAGAGAAGAAGGACTCAATGGGCGGAAAGGCCGGCGACGAAAAGAAAGACGAGAAGAAGGACATGGGCGGCAAGTAACCTGGCGTTGCAGGGCACAACATTCGTTGTGCCCTGCTTTATCCTCTCGATACACTTCGCCTCTCGCATCATGCTGTAGGCCAATGCCTACATGGACTGTGGCGATCGGCATCGACGTGGGCCGACCTCTATCTCAGCCTCTTACTCTCAAGGCAACTAACTCCTTTGAATCCCGACATCCTGACGACCGCCAAACCGCCTACATATCATCCGGCGCGGAACGGCATTGAGTTTGCTGGGCTTCTTCTGTATCGCCAACATCACTGGGAGGACTTATGAGGCATTTCGCTCAAACGTATCGCATCATGGCCTACCCCCTCGTCGGTTTCGCGTTCGTGGCTGGCCTATCCGGCTGCGTCACCAAGGAAACCCATACCAAAACCTTGGCGGAGTTGGACGCGGCCAAGGCGGCATCCGCGCAACAGGCCGCGGAGTTGGAATCCCTGAGACAGAAGTCGAAAGCCCAGACCGAACAACTCCAGCAACAGATGGCCTCGCTTCAGGAAGGGTTGAGCAAGGAGGAGGCACGGCGGAAGGCGCTCGAACAAGAAGCCGCCGATCTAGCGAAAGATCGCGAGGCGCTGCTCACTCGATCGCAGGACCTTCAATCGCGTCTGGACGGCCTCGAACGGGAGAAAGGTCAATTGAACAGCGAGCTCAGTTCCGTCCGCGGCCAGATCGGCGATCTCGAACAGAAAATGGCGAGCGGGGCAGCCTCGGCCAAGGACGAAATCGCAGCGTTGCGGAAACGCGCAGCGGATCTCGAAGCGGAGTCCGCCCGCATCGCCAAGGAGAAGGAAGCGCTCCGGCAGCAGCAATCGCAGCTGGCTTCGACCCTCGAACAGGAGCGCCAGCGCCTCAAAGCGGAAGCGGACGAGAAGGCCCGCTTGGCTCAAGAGCGAGAGCGGCTTCAGAATGAACAAAGCCGGTTGGCCGCAAGTCTGGAACAGGAACGCCAGCGGGTGAAGGCGGAAGAAACCGAAAAAGAACGTCTGGCCCGCGAACGAGCGGCCAAGGAAGAGGAAATCAAGCGGCTGACCAAGACGCAGGAGGAACTGTCGAAATCGCTTCAGGATGAAATCGCCAAAGGCAACATTACGATTCAACAGGTCCGAGATCAGCTCACCATCAACATGGTGGACAAGGTGTTGTTCGACTCCGGACAGGCCGAGGTCAAACCGGCCGGCCTCAAGGTGCTCAAGCAGGTCAGCGACGTGCTCACCCAGGTGACGGACAAGCAGATTCGGATCGAAGGCCATACGGACAACGTGCCGATCAGCGCCAAGCTGCAGGACAAGTTCAAATCCAACTGGGAACTGTCGACGACGCGCGCCACGACCGTGGTGCGTTATCTCACGGACCACGGCAAGGTCGACCGGCAGACGATTTCGGCCGTCGGCTATGCGGACACCCGTCCCGTGGCGCCGAACGATACGGAATCCGGACGAACTTCCAACCGTCGCATCGAGATCGTGCTGTATCCTCGCGACTTGTCCAAGATTGCAGGAACCTCCGAAGTTCCGGCCTCCATGCACTGACGCCGTCAGCTACGGCGGGGCGGCCGCTCTGCGCGCCGCCCCGCCGTGCCGCATGACTCCTCCTCTGGACTTCCACCGTCGTTCCACAGTATCGTGTTTTCCCTAGGTGGCACCGAACACTGTCTGGAGGCGGCGATGCGCTGGGAAGGTCAACGGGAAAGCGGCAATGTCGAGGATCGGCGCGCCATGGGACCGGCCCGTGTCGGAGGGATGGGAGGGATCGGGCTCGGCGGAATCGTGCTTGTCCTGGCCGTCAGCTACATTACGGGGATGAATCCGATTGCGCTTTTGAACATGCTCAGCGGCGTTCAAAACATGACTCCGAGTCCGGAAGAGCAGTCGGTCCCCGCCGGCCCGGTCAGTGATCAATTGGGCAAGTTCGCTTCGGTCGTCCTGGCCGATACGGAAACCACCTGGAGGGCTCTTCTCGGCGGTCGCTACGAAGATCCCCGCATGGTGCTTTTCTCCGGCGCGGTGCATTCGGCCTGCGGAGCCACCTCGTCCGCGGTAGGTCCGTTTTATTGCCCCGGCGATCATAAGGTGTACCTGGATCTGTCCTTCTTCAATGAAATGTCCCAGCGCCTCGGGGCTCCGGGCGATTTTGCCCAGGCCTATGTGATCGCGCATGAAGTCGGCCACCACGTCCAAAATCTTCTGGGAGTTGCGGAAAAGGTCCATCGGCTTCGGCGTCAGGTCTCCGAAATCGAGGGCAATGCGCTCTCTGTCCGCATGGAGCTGCAGGCCGATTGTTTCGCGGGAATCTGGGGCCACCACGCGAACCGGGAACGACGCCTGATCGAGCCGGGAGATTTTGAAGAAGGCCTGCGGGCGGCTGCGGCGATCGGGGACGATCAACTGCAAAAGATGTCCCGTGGCTACGTCCAGCCGGAGAGTTGGACGCACGGGTCGTCCGAACAACGCATGGCATGGCTTAAGAAGGGACTAGAGTCCGGCGATCCCGAGACCTGTGATACGTTTTCGTCCAGACAACTCTAGGAGATTCGAACCGCAATGGAAGACGAGCAGGTTTGCGCCGCTCCGCCGGCGACCTCGACGGCATGGGAAGCGCTGTTGGCCGATCCGCCGTGGAATGCGAAATCCTTCATCGCCGCCGGAGCCGCGACGATCGGCGGGCTGGCCTCATGGATCGGGAATTTCACCTCACCCGCCATGGCCGAGATCGGCGGCAGCTATCTTGGCGGGTTTCTTCTCGGATGGGCATTCCGGCGGGCCCTGAAACTTGCGGCAATGACGGCCGCCATGGCGCTGGCTTGTGTCGCGCTCATGAAAGCCAGCGGGATGTTCACGCTCGATTGGCATTGGATCGAATCGCAGGTATCGGACACCCTGCGCTGGCTGCATGGAGAAGCCGAAGGCATCAAGAACGTGCTGAGCGGTTTTCTTCCCTCCGCCGGCGCCGCCGGGGCAGGATCATTTTTCGGGTTTCGCAAAAAGTAATCGGATCGGATTACCGCTACTGAAATTTCTTCTCGATGTCCTTCCCCATCCGCTCTACGCCCTCTACCACGCCGTCGAAGGTTTCCTTGAACTTGCGCTCCGTCTTCTCCCCGAGTTTCTCATTTTCCAACTTGTCGACGGCCTCCTTCACGTTTTGTTCGATCGACTTCCCCGTCTCCTTCAATGATCGCTCCAAGCGCTCGACAGGCCCGGGTTCATGCCTCACGGGCGGCTCTCCGCTTTCAGCCGCCTGGGCGACCTGACCGCTCAAACCGGCGACGAGCAACAAGATGATGCGCGTCCCGATGAATTTCCTTTTCCTCATCCTTCGCATGAGCCCCCTTTGTTTGATCCCCTCAACTCATTATACTGAGCTGTACCCTCTGGGAACAGGAGGCGGACTCGTCATGAAAGCGCTCGCGCGCCCAGGCTCCACGCCGGCATATCGGATGTGCGCATTCTTCCTTGGTGTGTTTTGGCTTATTGTTTCGCCCGCCGCAGGTGAGCAATCCACAAACGGCGAGGGCTTCGATCGCGCCAAGCGGGCGACGGTCGGCATCCTCGACGACACCCAGGACCCGCGCACCCCCGAGAAACCGGGACCGATCAAGGTCAGGGGAAGCGGATTTCACCTTCGCGACGGGTACATCGTTACGGCCAGACACGCGGTCGAGAAGCATGGCGCGACGGGGACCCTGATCCCGAAAGTCATTCACGTGCTTACGACCGACCTGCACGACCTGGTCGCCCAGATCGTCGGGGAAAGCGCCTATCTCGACGTCGTCGTGTATCGCCTCAATCAGAAAGACCGCCCGCTGCTTACCGCCGCCACGCCCTTTTCGAAATCCCCGGTCGAAGCGGCGACGGAAGTCTTTACGGTCGGCTACCCCATGGGTTGGGGACCGACCTTCGCCTTCGGCCGCATCGGCAACGTGAATACCTTTCTTCAGACGGTGGACACGCGCCTGATTCAAGCCGACTTGTCCGCGTGCAGCGGCAATTCGGGCGGCGGTCTTTTCAACCATGCCGGTGAGGTCGTCGGAATCATGCACGCCGTGATTCAGACCGATAAGGAAGAGACGCAAGTCCATTGCAGCCAAATGGCCTTCGCAATTCCCGGAACTCTGGCCGAGAGGATCGTCGCCGCCGCCGTCGAAGGCAAACCACTGTTGTTCTCGAAACTCGGCATTCACATGACGGCAGTCAAAGACGGCACAAAGTGGAGGATCGCCGTGAAAGACGTCGCCGATCCGGCCAAAGAAGCCGGCATCCAAAAGCACGACGTGCTGCTGGCCATCGAGGACACCGAGATCCTCGATGCCGCCCATCTCAAGAACTACTTGATCGAGAAAACCCAGCCGGGCCAGAGGGTCGCCGTCAAGGTCCGACGCGCCGAAGCCGACCTGACATTTACCGTAACGCTGGCCGGCGGTTAACAACTAAAGTTTTTAGTTGTTAGTTTTAAGTCTTGAGTTGAGACAATGAGTATTTGGTCATCAGCCAACTTAACACTAACAATTCACAATCCAAAACTGACTGCTCGTCATCCCGGCAGCGCTTGATACCACCCGTTGGAGCGGGCCAGCACGACCGAACAATCGAAGAGATCGCTCAGATTGTTGTCGGTGAGAACCCGCTCTTTTTCTCCGTCCCGTATAATCTTCCCTCGTTTCAGCAACACAACCCGCTCGATCTCCGGCGGGATTTCATGGATGTGATGCGTCACCAACAATACCGTTTTGTCCTTCCGCATGGCGGTTCGCACCTGATCAAGATAGTGAAACGTCGCCGTGAGGTCGAGCCCGCTGGTCGGCTCGTCGAACACCAAGGCCTCGGGATCGTGGACCAACGCGCGGGCGAGCAAACAGCGACGTTCCTCTCCCGTCGACATGTCGCCGAATTTTCGGTCGATCAGAAATCCGATGCCTAACTTTTCCATCACCACGTGGGCATGCGCGATCTGCTGATAGGTGTAGTCCTGGTGCCCGTAGATCCCGATGCTGGCGTGATACCCGGACAGTACCACCTTCAATCCGGTGACCTGCTCCATGTACTGATGCTGAAGATCGTGCGACACCATCCCCAACCGCTTGCGCACGTCCCAGACGTTCCATCGTTCCTCCGCGAAGAGGCGAATCACGGTGTCGTCGTTGGGGACAGGATGCACCTCGCCCGCCAACAACTTGAGAATAGTCGATTTCCCCGCCCCGTTCGGCCCGACTATGGCGGTATGCACGCCGCTCTCGAGAGCGAAGGAGAAGTCTTGGAACACGCAAGTCTCTCCTCGATAGACCGTGGCATTGCGAATGTCGAGGATGCGACCGTGGTAGGAAGGCGAACGTGCCATGCCTCTGGCGGCGTCAGGCTTCGTGGGGATTGGAATTCACCTTGGGAATCGCCGAGCCCTGCCTCGCAGAAGCGGACTGTCCTGCCGAACCGGCGATCTTCGGGGTCGGCGTAGTCACGTCCGCGTTCTGGGCACGATGCAGAAGCGCGTGATCCATCAACACAAGCGCCATCATGGCCTCGGCGATCGGCGTGGCTCGTATGCCGACGCAGGGATCATGGCGGCCGTTGGTCTCAACCGTCACGGCATTGCCGTTCTTATCAATGGATCGGCGCGGCACCCTGATACTCGATGTCGGTTTGATGCCGATCGTCACGACGATATCCTGCCCCGTCGAAATGCCTCCTAAGATCCCCCCGGCATTATTGGACAGAAATCCTTCCGGCGTGAGTTCATCGCCGTGCTCGGAACCCCGCTGCGCGACCGATGCAAAGCCGGCCCCGATCTCGACGGCTTTTACCGCATTGATGCTCATCATAGCTCCGGCCAGATCGGCGTCCAGCTTCCCGTAGACGGGAGCGCCCCATCCGACCGGCACGCGCTCGGCCACCGTCGTGATTCTCGCCCCGACTGAATCCCCCGATTTTCTGAGCTCGTCCATGAAGCGTTCGAGTTCCGCCACCACCTCGGTGTCGGCCGCAAAAAAGGGGTTGCCGTTTACGTCGCTCCAACTCTTAAACGGAACGACATGGGGGCCGAGTTGACTCAAGTAGCCCCTGATGACCACGCCATATTTTTCGCGCAGCCATTTTCTGGCAATGGCGGCAGCGGCGACACGGACGGCCGTCTCCCGCGCCGAGGCGCGCCCGCCCCCCCGGTGGTCTCGAATGCCGTACTTCTGCCAGTAGGTGTAGTCGGCATGGCCGGGCCGGAACGTGTCGATCAGGCTGCCGTAGTCCTTGCTGCGCGCGTCCTCGTTACGGATAAGCAGAGCGATGGGCGTGCCGGTCGTCTTGCCCTCAAAAACCCCTGAGAGGACTTCGACGGTATCCGATTCCTGACGCTGCGTCACGTGGCGGGAGGTGCCGGGTTTTCTGCGGTCCAGATCTTTCTGGATGTCCTCGGCAGCGAGGGCCATACCTGGAGGACAACCGTCGACGACGCACCCGATGGCCGGGCCGTGGCTTTCCCCGAAAGAGGTGACCGTGAAAATTCTGCCGAACGAGTTGCCGGCCATAGCCGCTATTCAACCAGATCGAGTTTGATCCGGAGTTCCTTCAACTGGTCCGCACTGACGGATGAGGGCGCATCGGTCAACGGACACTGCGCACGCTGCGTCTTGGGGAATGCGATGACGTCGCGGATGGAATCGGCTCCGCCGAGCAGCATGATGAGACGATCGAGCCCGAAGGCGATGCCGCCGTGCGGCGGCGCGCCGAACTCCAGCGCTTCCAACAAAAAGCCGAATTTCGCCTGCGCCTGCTCCTTGCCGATGCCCAACAAATCGAGGATGCGCAGTTGTACCTCGCTACGATGATTTCGGATGCTGCCGCCGCCGATCTCGCTGCCGTTCAACACCATGTCGTATGCCTTTGCCCTGACCTTGAGCGGCTCGGAATCGAGCAGGTGAAGGTCTTCGTCCATCGGCGCCGCAAAAGGATTGTGCATGAAGACGTAACGTTTCTCTTCCGGCGAATAGTCCAACAGCGGAAACTCCGTGACCCAGACGGGCTTCCACGACTTCTTGTCGATCAAATTCAGCTCTTCTCCCAGCACCAATCGGATGCGGCCCAACACGTCGTGGACGACGGCCGCCTTATCCGCGCCGAAGAGCACCAGGTCGCCGGGCTTCGCCTCCGGCAAGGCGGCCGCGAACGCTTTGGCATCAAGAAACTTGGCAATGACCGACTCCAGTTGTCCCTCCGGAGTAATCTTGAGCCAGGCCAGTCCTTTGGCTCCGAAGCTCTTGGCCGTTTCTCCCAGCGCATCGATCCTGGTCCTCGACAACGCGGCGCCGCCCTTCACGATCAGCGCCTTGACGATACCGCCCTTCGATGCCGCCTCCTTGAACACTTTGAATTCGCTTGCCGCACCGAAGGCCGTCGCGTCGTGGAGCGGCATGCCGAAGCGCAGATCCGGCTTGTCCGATCCATACCGGCCCACCGCCTCGGCGTATGTCATGCGGGGGAACGGCGTCGGCAACTGCACGCCCCCGGCCTCGCGAAAAATCGTGACGATCATCCGCTCCATCAGATCCATCACCTGTTGCCGATCCACAAACGACATTTCGAGATCGATCTGCGTGAATTCCGGCTGGCGGTCGTTGCGGAGGTCTTCGTCGCGGAAGCAACGGGCGATCTGATAATACCGGTCCACCCCGCTGATCATCAGAACCTGCTTGAACAGCTGCGGTGATTGCGGCAGCGCGAAGAACTGGCCTTCGTTGACTCGGCTCGGCACCAAATAGTCGCGCGCGCCCTCGGGCGTGCTCTTGGTCAGAATCGGCGTTTCGACTTCCAGGAACTCTTCGGCGTTGAGGAATCCGCGTGCCGCCTGCGCGATCGCATGGCGAAGCGCCAAGAGCCGCTGCATCTTGGGACGGCGAAGATCAAGATAGCGGTATCTGAGCCGGATGGACTCGGTCACTTCGGCGTCGTCCTCGATGAGGAACGGCGGAGTCTTGGAATCATTCAAAATCTCGACGGCGTCCACGAACACTTCGATATCCCCGGTGGGCAGGTTCGGATTCTTCGACTCGTCGGGACGAGCCATCACCTGCCCGGTCACGGACACGACGACCTCGCTGCGCAACGTATGCGCCGCTTTATGGACCGCGGCATTCCGTTCGGCGTTGAACACGACCTGCGTCAGACCGGTCCGATCACGTAAGTCGATGAACATGACCGCTCCGTGGTCTCGCCGCCTCTGCACCCAGCCGTTCAAGACAACGGTCCGACCAACGTGGTTCTTGTTGAGCTCACCGCACCGGTGCGTCCTGATCTTCATGCCACCTTTGCTTTCTTCGACACGAACCTCTTCGGTCGTCCGGACCTGGCCCAGCCGGCCCGCTTGGCCGGCCGTTTCGCCCTGAGCGAAGGTTCTTCGCCCCGTTCAACCGCTCCCACACGTTCTTCGACCACCTGACGCAGCGCGTTCGCCTCATGGTCCGTCAAGAATCGAAACTCCCCCGGCTCCAGGTTTCCCAACACCAGAGGACCCATTTTGATCCGCATCAGCTTGATGACCGGATGGCCGACCGATTCCAACATCCGCTTCACTTGATGCTTCCGGCCTTCGCCGATGGTGATCTCCAACCAAGAATTCGCTTCAACTTTGCGGACCTTCTTCACCGTGGCCGGACCGGTCAAGCCGTCTTCCAGTTTGACCCCCTGCTCCAGCTTCCTGATCTCTTCGTCCGACAACACGCCCTTCACTTTAATCAGATACGTCTTGGGCACGTGGTAACGAGGATGCAAGAGCGCCTGCGCCAGATCCCCGTTGTTCGTCAACAACATCAGCCCTTCGCTGTCGAAATCCAGCCGTCCGACGGGAAATACCCGGACGGAAACGCCCCGCAAAAAATCTTTGACCGTCGTGCGCCCGCCCGGGTCGTCCAGCGTGGACATGACGTTCTTGGGCTTGTTCAGCATGAGATAGACGAAGGGCTGCGCGGCGCCGAGATGTTTGCCGTCCACTTTGACATGATCGCGGCCGGGATCGACCTTCGTGCCGAGTTCGGTCACGACCTTGCCGTTGACGACGACGCGCCCGGCTGTAATCAACGCCTCGGCCTTGCGCCGCGAGGCGATCCCGGTTCCGGCAATCAGTTTTTGTAATCGAACTTCCATCCCTTTTCTTCCGTGAAGCGTATCTCGTATCTCGTCGTTCGCAGGATCGGAGATGGCCGCGCTTCACGCTTCACGAACGACGCTTCACGCACCATTATTCCCACTCAATGGTTGACGGAGGTTTCGAACTGATGTCGTAGACCACTCGGTTCACGCCTTTTACCTCGTTGATGATCCGGTTCGACATCCGGCCGAGCACCTCGTTCGGGATTTTGGCCCAATCAGCGGTCATGCCGTCCAAGCTGGTAACCGCGCGAATCGCAATGACGTTCTCGTACGTCCGTTGGTCGCCCATGACCCCGACCGTCCGAATCGGCAACAACACCGCAAATGCTTGCCAGATCTCCCGATAGAGTCCTGCTCCTCTGATTTCCTGGTCGACGATCGTTTCGGCCGCCCGCAAGATCGCCAACCGCTCCGCCGTCACCGAGCCGAGCACGCGGATCGCGAGGCCGGGACCGGGAAAGGGTTGCCGCCAAATGATCTCGTCCGGGAGCCCCAGCTCCTTCCCCAGCGCTCTCACTTCGTCTTTAAACAGCTCGCGCAGCGGCTCAATGAGCTTGAGTCTCATCCGAGCCGGCAATCCGCCCACGTTGTGGTGGGTCTTGATCGTGGCCGAAGGACCCTTGAAGCTCACGCTCTCAATGACGTCCGGATAGAGCGTACCCTGGACCAGATACTTGACGCCTTTCAGTTTCTTGGACTCCGCCTCGAATTGCTTGATGAACTGCCGCCCGATGATCTTTCGCTTCCGTTCGGGATCGATGACGCTCTTGAGGCCGGCGAGAAACTGCTTTGTGCCGTCGAGAACACGGAGGTTCAAATGGAGTTGCGACGCAAACGCCTTTTCAACCTGATCCCGCTCGCCGGATCGTAGCACGCCGTTGTCGACGAAAATACAGGTCAACTGATCGCCGATGGCTCGATGCGTCAACGCCGCCGCCACGGACGAATCGACCCCCCCGCTGAGGGCGCAGATGACCTTGTCGCCTCCCACCTGTTGGCGGATCTGCTGAACCGCCGTGTCAACGTACGACTGCATCGTCCACGTCGGTTTACATCCGCAAATGTCGTAGACGAAGTTTCTGAGAATCTTTGCCCCTTCGGGCGTGTGGGCCACCTCA
Source organism: Nitrospira sp. (assembly GCA_037445005.1). Lineage (GTDB taxonomy): Bacteria > Nitrospirota > Nitrospiria > Nitrospirales > Nitrospiraceae > Nitrospira_C. The sequence goes on along the minus strand of JBBILH010000035.1, from coordinate 11,831 downwards.
GGATGGAATTGCAGACAATATATCCGGCGTTTATGGTCGTCGCGCTTCATCGCGGCGATCGGCGAGTTACCGGTATGGGCGATCGATCGAAAGCCCGGCGGCATGCGCTCGATCCGGTCTCCGTGGGACATCCATACGACCGTGGATCCTCCGCCCCCTACGCCCTTGAAGAGATCGCTTGAGTCATCGATGGTCAGATCGGACCGGCCGTATTCCCGGTGTTTGGACTTGGCTACCTCGCCGCCCGACAGGTGGGTCACCAATTGCATGCCGTAGCAGATGCCGAGGATTGGAATTCCCTGGTCGAAGAGCTCCTTGGAGACGGTCGGCGCCTTCTTCTCGTAGACGCTGGAGGGACCGCCGGAGAACACGATGCCCTGCGGCCGGTAGGCCAGAATCGTCGCCAACGGAACCGTACAGGGGAGAATCTGCGAATAGACCTGGGCTTCGCGGATACGACGCGCAATCAGCTGCGTGTACTGGGAGCCGAAGTCGAGGACGAGAATTCTGTTATGCCAGAGTTCCATGGAACGTTGTTCGTGAAGCGTGAAGCGTCGTTCGCTTAATGAGAGAAATAGGAAGTTTCTTACGAGATACGCTTCACGAGAGACGTTTCACGCCGTGTTATTCCCAATCCATTCGGTAGTTCGGGGCTTCCTTGGTGATGATCACGTCGTGTACGTGGCTTTCCCGGAGTCCGGCCACCGTTTGTCTGATGAAGGTCGCGTTCTTCTGAAGCTCAACGATCGTCTTGCAGCCGCAATAACCCATCCCCGACTTGACGCCGCCGACCAGTTGATAGATCACGGCGGAGAGGGGGCCTTTGTACGGTACGCGCCCCTCGATGCCTTCCGGAACCAGTTTTTGAGCCGGCCGGCCGCCCTGGCCATATCGATCTCCGCCTCCCTTTTCCATCGCGCCGATCGAGCCCATTCCGCGATAAACCTTGTACGTGCGGGCCTGGTAGAGGACCGTTTCACCGGGAGACTCCTCCGTGCCCGCAAGAAGACCGCCCAGCATCACCGATGACGCACCGGCGGCCAAGGCCTTGCTGATGTCTCCGGAAAACTTGATCCCGCCGTCGGCGATGATGGGCACCCCGCTGCCCTCCAGCACCTTGGCGCACTCGGCAATGGCCGTAAGTTGCGGCATCCCGGCCCCTGAGACGATCCTGGTCGTACAAATCGATCCCGGGCCGACCCCGACCTTCACGGCATCGACGCCCGCTTTCAATAAATCCTTCGCGGCCTCCCCGGTCGCGATGTTCCCGGCGATCAAATCGACGTTCGGATACTGCTTCTTGATCATTCTGACCGTATCGAGCACCGACTGAGAATGCCCGTGCGCCGTGTCCACCACCAGGACATCCACCCCCTCTTTCTTGAGCTGCGCGACGCGCTCTTCCGTATCGGCCCCGACCCCCACCGCCGCGCCGACCCGTAGACGACCGTGAGCGTCCTTGCAGGCGTGCGGGTACTTGATCCGCTTCTCGATATCCTTGATCGTTATCAGCCCCTTCAAGTCGCCTTGCCGGTTGACCACCGGCAATTTCTCGATCCGGTGCTCGTGCAGGATTTCACGCGCCTTCTCGAGGCTGGTGCCTTCGGGAGCCGTCACCAATTTTTCCCGTTTCATCACCTGGGAGACCTTCAAATCGAGGCGGGATTCAAATCGCAGGTCCCGGTTGGTCAGAATACCGACCAATTTCTTGTTCTTCGTGACGGGAATGCCGGAGATCCGGTACTTCGCCATCAGCTGATGGGCGTCACGAATGGTTTCGTCCGGCGAAATGGTCACGGGATCGAGAATCATCCCGCTCTCGGACTTCTTAACCCGGTCCACCTCGGCGGCTTGATCGGCCGGAGACAGGACACGGTGGATGATACCGAGACCGCCTTCGCGCGCCATAGCGATGGCCAGACGCGACTCGGTCACGGTGTCCATTGCGGAACTGATGATGGGAATGTTGATTTCGATGGTGCGCGTCAGCCTGGTCCGCACATCGACTTCGCTGGGGAGAACGGCCGATTTTGCCGGCACAAGAACCACATCGTCATAGGTCAGCCCTAATCGCGGCTCTTTGTCCAGCATGGCTCCTTTCCGCCTGTTCCGGCAATCGCTAGGGCTTTGCCGTTCCCTGCGCTTTTTCGATCTCCGCCGCCGCTTCCGCCTCTTCTTGCAGCCGCTCGCCGCCTTCTTCCGCCGGCATGAACTGTTGCACCCTGGTGTTCCCGCTGTCGATCACGAACACGCTTCCCTTCGCATCCACCGAGATCCCGTACGGAAAATTGAACTGGCCGTTGTTGTTGCCGTACCCGCCCCATTGGGTGATGAAGTTGCCGTCCTTGTCGAATTTCTCAATCCGGTGGTTCCCGGTGTCGGTCACGTACACGTCCCCCGCGCCGTCGACCGCGACGCCCCACGGCGACCGGAGCTGACCCGCTTCCTGCGCCAGTGCGCTGCTCGCGTGGCCCGGCTCGGCGCTCCCTCCCCACTTGGTGAGCAATTGCGGCAGCACGTTCGTGCTGGTGTCGAATTTCTGAATCCGGTGGTTGCCCATGTCCACGACGTAGACGAATCCGTCGTTCTGATCGACGGCGATACCGCGCGGAAAATAGAATTGGCCGTCGCCGTTGCCGAAACTCCCCCAGGACATGATGAATTCGCCGGTCATGTCGAACTTCTGGACCCGGAAATTCGCGCTGTCGACGACGTAAACGTACCCGCGCACCCGGTCGATGGCGATGCCCCACGGCGAGTTGAACTGGCCCTCGCCGTTGCCCCGCGATCCGAATTTCATCAGATACCCGCCCAACTTTCCGTCGAACTTTTGCACACGATGGTTGTTGGTATCGACCACCCAGACGTCGCCCTTCCCGTCGCAAGCAATCCCCGTGGGATTGTGGAAATTCGCATTTGCCGAGCCGAAGTTGCCCCAGAGAATGATGAAGTTGCCGGCGTTGTCGAACTTCTGAATCCGGTTGTTGCCGTTGTCGACCACGAACAACGATCCTTGCTGGTCGACACAAAGCCCGTAGAGCGGCGCCATGAACTCGCCGCCGTGCAGCAGGGAGGCTCCGCGTCCCGGTTTGCCCCACGTCGAAACGCAGAGGTAGCCGGAAGTATTGACCAGGATGGTCGCGGAAGCCGGCGTAGACACGTTGCCGCCGACGTCTTTGAACCAGACGTAGATCGACTTCTGCCCGTCGCCGAGGGATAAGATGAAGGGAATCGTTGCGCCGAACTTGATCGTCGGCGTCACGTCCACCCAGCCCGGCGTTCCGGCCATCGGCGTCATCGGCGCCTCGGAGATGAAGTACGCGGCCACGCCGGTATCGATGTCGTTGGCTGAAATCGTCACGACGACTTCGGGAGAGTTCGTCATGAACGCCCCGTGGTTGATGACGGCATAAGGATTCTGCGGCGCCGTGATATCGATCAGCACGGGAGTCGCGGTCACCTCTTCGGACAATGCGCTCTCCGTTCCGTCTTCAAACGTCGCGGTCACGGCGTAGTAGTAGGGGTTGTCGTTGGTGAGGCCCGTGTGCGTGAAGGGATTCGTCACCCCTTCGATCTTCGTCGCGGTTTGCGCCGTCAGACCGGGCGCGGTGTGGAAAAACAGGTTGTAGGACACGGCGCCCGGAACTTCCATCCAACTGAGGAACACTTCCGTATCGCCCGCTTTAGCCGCCACGCTGCGCGGCGGAGGAGTCGCGCTCAGCTCCTGCGTCTTCGGCGCTTCTTCTTTTCCGCGATTGAGTTCTTCTTCGGTCGGAACGTACTTGAGAATACGGTGATTGCCGCTGTCGACGACGAAGACACAACCTTCCTTGTCGACGGCGATGCCGTACGGAAAATTCAACTGGCCTTCGGTCTTCCCGCGGTTGCCCCATGAACAGATAAACGTTCCGTTTCCGTCGAATTTCTGAATCCGGTGATTACCCGTATCGACCACATACACGTTGCCCAACGCATCGCAGGCGATGCCCCAGGGCGACTTGAATTGGCCCGGCCCGGATCCTTCGCGACCCCACTTGGAGAGGAAGCTGCCTCGCGCATCGAACTTCTGAATGCGATTGTTGCTCTCGTCGGCGACGAAGATGTTCCCGACGAAATCCACCGCCACGCCGCGCGGAAAGAAAAAGGCGCCGTCGAAACTCCCGTCGCGGCCCCACTTTAGAAGCGGCGTTCCATCGGCTTTGAACTTCTGAATCCTGGCGTTGCTGGTGTCGGATACGTAGAGATTGCCTTCCTGATCCGTCGCCAGGCCCCAGGGCACATCGAATTTGCCGATGTCGGCCCCGCGCCAGGCGAAACCGAACTTGCCCCAGGCTTGCATGACGTTGCCGTCGAGATCGAACTTCTGTACGCGATTATTCCCGCTGTCCGCTACGTAGAGAGAATCGTTGGCGCCGACGGCCAGCCCGCGCGGATAGTAGAAACTGCCTTCCTGGGAGGAGGGTTCGCTTCCCCAGCGCGCGAGGAATTTACCGGTCTTATCGAATTTTTGAATTGAATGATTGTCGGTATCGGCCACGTAGATATTGCCGTCCTTGTCCAGCGCAATGCCGGTCGGCGAGCTGAATTCTCCATCATCCACGCCTTCCTGCCCGATGCTCATGGCAAGCAGATACGGAGACGGAATCGCCATGACTTCCTGCGATTCCTGGCTCTCGCCCTTGGGCGTCACAACGGTCACGACATAGTGGTAGCAAGTCCCGTTGGCCAGATCGTCATGGACAAAGGGCGCCTGCGCCCCTTCGAGGCAGGTCGCCTTTTCCTTCTTGACCCCGATCACGGCTTTGAAATCTTCGGCACCGGCGATCGGCCTGGTGAGTTCGGAAAACTTGATCTGCACGCCCTTCGTAGTCTGAAAGTAGAGGTTGTAATACATGGCGTCCGGCACAGGATCCCATGAGATGGTGATCCGGCCATTGCCGGACTTGGCCGAAACGTTCGTTGGAGCCGGAGGGAGTTCTTCCTCCTCGGCGATCGAGTCGCCCGCCCCCCACTCGCTGTGCGTGCCCTCAATAGTCAAGCGTGAACGATCGAACCGGAACATCTCGTCCAATAGCCATGTTTTCATCATAGGTGAAGCCTCGTGTTACTGAGACAGGTTACAACCAAGAACCTTGTGTCTTTCAATGGGTTAGGTCGGGATTGAGAAGTCTAGCAAAGGGGTTGAAGAGGAGTCAACGGGGCGATAGCCCGGAATCGCACCGTTTTCACGGGAAATCCGTCCTCATTTGAGAGAGACTCGAGTGAGTTAGAGCTGTTCGACCGGCACTTCCAAGGCTGGATCAGCCACTGCCTCAAGAAGGGGTGTGTCTCCACCGACGAGGACCGCCTCGCCTTCATCACCCATCGTCACCGGCCCGTCGGCGAGACCTAAAGAAGCCCCCTCCCCGGTCAGCGCGACATCGAGTGTAGTCGTTTCCTCGATCGGAAGCATCGCCTGTTCCGCCTCGCCCAATTCCTTGAACTCGCGCAACGGCGGCAACTGACTGAGGTCCTGCAATCCGAAATGTTCGAGAAAGAATTTGGTGGTGCCGTACATGATCGGCCGGCCGGGCACCTCTTTGCGACCGACGATCCTGACCAGCTTCCGCTCCAGCAATGTCCGGAGCACACCGGAGGTTTCCACGCCCCGGATTTCCTCGATCTCGGCGCGCACGAGCGGCTGCTTATAGGCGATAATTGCCAACGACTCCAGTGCGGACCGGGAAAGTTTCTGCGCGGCTTTAGCCTTATCCAGCCGCTTCAGCCAGGGCGCACAATCTGCCTTGGTAACCAACCGGTAGCCACCGGCCAATTTGACCAGCTGAATCCCTCTACCGCCCTGGGCTAATTGATCCTGCAACAACGTAAGCGCCTGCTCGACTTCTGCTTTCGAGACTGCGCCGACGACCGTCGCCAATCGCGCCGCCGGAATCGGCTCCGGCGACACGAACAGAAGGGCTTCGAGCACGGCTACCAGTTCAAGCCCTTGAAGCGTATCGGACGGCGCCTGAGAGGAAACGGCCTCTCTCGCCTTCCTATCGGAAGCGGGCTCCGCCTGGCAGTCTCCATTAGATCCATGGGCACTTGATTCGATCGGCGTCGATGCTACTTGAAGTTCCGTTGGTTCCATCGCTACCTCCATTCCGACTCATCCAACTCCGCGGGATCCGGCACGAGGGAAAATGCGCGAGAGACCAGAATCGGGCCGAAATTTTCGGCCTGGAACACGCGCGCCGTGCGAAGACGGATAAGCTCCAACAAGGCAAGAAACGTCACGATAATCACCAGACGGTGGCAGGACGCCTCGAAGAGAGACTCGAAGCCGACAGATTCCTGCCCTTCAAGCGCTTCGAGGATCGCATTCATCCTGTCGCGCACCGTGAGATTGTCGGGGATAATTTCCAGCAGCTTTTTACCGGGATTGCGGTTAAGAATACCTTGCAACGCATCGACTAGGTCGAACAACCCCACGTTGTCGAGCAACGCGTCGTCGGTCTCCATTTCTTCTTGAGGCGCCGGCGTGCGCGTGTAGATCTCCCGCCAAAGACGCTCCTGCGTATCCAATTGGCGTGCGGCCTCTTTGAACTTCTTATATTCAAGCAAGCGTCGAACCAGTTCCTCACGGGGATCGGGTCCATCGTCTTCGTCCTCCGTCGTTTCATCCACCGGGAGCAGCATTTTGGACTTAATTTGCAGCAACGTCGCGGCCATCACGAGAAACTCGCCCGCCACCGAGAGATTCAGTTCCTTCATCGCCTCGATATAGGCCAGGTATTGCTGCGCGATCATGGCGATCGGAATGTCGTAGATGTTGATTTCATTCTTCTTGATGAGGTGAAGCAGCAGGTCGAGCGGACCTTCAAAATTCTCGATCCGAACCTGGTAGGGGAGTTCAGTCTGCTCAGCGCTCTCTAAATTGCCGTCCACGGGCAGGTTTATACCAGCATTGGGGGATGTGGAGCAAGGGTTGATCTATTAGTTGTGGTCGGAGTCGTTTGACTCTATCAACGCGTCCGGATCAGGTACGCGATCAACAGAGCGCTGAAGAGGAGGAGGGCCAGGGTGATAGCATACTGCACCTGGGGGCTCTCGATTCCGATCGCGCCCGGACGCTGGGACGGCCGCTGCACACGTGAAAATTTCGACTCGCCTTCGAAGAGAACCTTCTCAAAATCATCCCGACCCTCGAATCGCGCGTCATCGAAATCCGCGGTTGATCGGAAGGTAGCTCGACGGAAAAAGGCGTCCCCGCCGAATTGCGTGAAGGTGAAGAACGCCTCGCGATCGAATACCGCTTCTGAGAAATCCGCCATCTGCCGGAACCGACTCCCGGAGAAGCCGGTGCCGAGCTTGAAATACGTCCCGGAGAAATTTGCCGTCCTGTCGAATTCAACCTCGAGAAATTCCGCCATTCCGCTGAAACCGGACTGTTGAAAAGTCGCGGGCCCCCGGAACCGACTGCGGTGAAATCTGGTATGGGGGCCGAAGGCCGTTCTCTCCGCAAACACATCGGCCAGAAATTGTCCCTGGACGAAATAGGATTCCCGCAGGAAGATGGCTCCGGACCATGTCACTGGCTGAACAAACACCGCCCGTGAGAGATCGACTACTTGTTCGAAAGTGCTGCCGCTCAAGTTTACAGGCCCGTTGAAGACCAGACGTCCGCTATCCGACGCGTGCTTGATGGCCCCGTGCACGATCGAACCTACGATCGTGAACGCCGCCGGCACCATCCGGATGTCGCCCTCTACGCCGACGACCCGGCTTTCCAAATCCTTGGGGAGCATGCCGGCGGGCAGATCGGAGAACAGCACGTCTCCCCGAACGACGACGCCGGAAAGATCGACGGTCTTTCCTTCTCTCAGCGCTTGAATGATGCTGGTCCCGTCTATCGCGCGCGCCTCACGCTCGGCCTCGGTGCAACCGACGCCGAGATGCACGGTAAAGCTGCTCTGAGTCTTCGAGCCCTCGATCTGACAATCCGCCATGCCCCATGAGACCGCCGCGGGCCAGAAGCTCACGAAGCCGGAAAGCAGTGCGACGATCAGGCGACAGCGCATCATGGGACCTTATACGGAACCCCTCGACCCAAGACAAGACGGGAAACGATCCGCCGCTTTACACGACCAGCCGGTTTGCTAAACTCACCGTCATCGATCATGCATGTGTTCACAACATCACTCGCGCCGGTAATGAACCGCCGCCGGAGGCGGAAGCCCGTGACAGCCGCTCTCTTGTTCGTGCTGTTTGTATCGGCTTTCGGCCCGCATCCCTCTCCTGCCGCCGACACCGCCGTGGAACTGCCGATTCTGGCGGCGATCCACCAGAACAACCTCGGCGTCTTTGAAGTCATGTTGATGTGGTGGGATCGGAAATCGGACCCGCAACCGGTCCGGTTGCATTGGATCGTGGGAGGCGTCCGGTACGGTAAGAGGCATCTGGGGGCGATGGCGGCGGCGTTCGACTATGCCGTCGAACGCACACCTCCCGTTCAGCACACCGGGACCGTGTCGGTGCAAGGCGTCACGTACCAGCCGACGGGCAGCGACGGACCCAGCGCGGGAGCGGCGATGGCGGTCGGATTCATCGCCCTGTTCAAAGGGGACCGCATCCCCCGAGGCACGGCGCTCACGGGCACCCTCGAACCTGGAGGCCGAATCGGCTGGGTCGGCGGAATCCCGGACAAGATTCGAGCGGCAAAGCGTGAGGGCTACCACACGGTGCTCGTCCCGCGCGGCCAGCTTCACTCCGACCAATGGAACCTCACCGAACTTGCTTTTCAACTGAACATCACGGTGAAGGAAGTCGACACGATCGACGAAGCCTACGAGTTGATGACCGGCCGTAGGATTTAGGTTGCCTTCCACCCTGCAATAGCCTTGACGATCGCCTCGTACTCCCCCTGTGTCAACCTATGCATCCCGAGACTGAATCGCCGGGCAAGCTCAGCCTGATCAGGAATGCCCAGCACATCGGCGAGTACTGTTTGGGCGGCAGACGAGGCCATCGCGCACCGCCGGATGTCCTCGATGGGAATAAAACCGAACCTGGCTTCGGTCCGGAATTCATCCTTCAGAAATTCGTCCAGCTGAGAGAACTCCCGAACCGGGGGAACGAGTTTCACATCGGCGCAGAGGCCGATTTTTAAGACGTAGATAAGGCCTCGGGACTGAGGCTCCACAAACATCTGCAGATTCGTCCGAATGAGCGACGTGCAGAGCCCCCACAGGCCCCGGGACATCTGCAACTCGGCGCTTTCCTCCGAGCTGCGTTCCCTCAACGCTCCGGCGATAAACAAGAAATGACTCATGAGGGATGTCCGGCTCGCCGTGCTTGGGAATCAATCAACGGCACGTCGGGGTTTCACAATACGGGCGGGGCTAGCGGGCCCACAGGGGCGGCGCGGCGTTCGCAGGCAGATCGGGCATCGGAACAATCAATGGCGGTAGTCGTCGGAATCGTCCAATAGATCTTCGGATTTCTCGATGTAGTCGACGTCTTCTTCGTCGTCATCGAGCGCAAGATCCTCCTCCATGTCGTCGTCCATCTCTCCTTCGCCGGCTATTTCAATGTCCTCGTCGCCCAAATCCTCCTGATCGAGATCCACTTCTTTCGGCTCGACGGCTGACGCCAACCGTGAGGCCGTTGATTTCTTCGGCTCTTCAGAGTCAACAGTTCTGACGGCCTTTTTAGCCGGAGCGGTCGGAGCCTTCGGCGCTGATTTTGGAGTGGGGGCTTTCGCTTTTGGTTTCTTGCCGGTCTTAGCAACGGATCTCTTCGCCGCTTTCTTGGCCTTAGGTTTGGACTTCTGCTTGGATTGCTTCTTGGCCGGCCGCTTTTTCGCTCTTGCCATGAGTCGACTCCTCTCTCATCCACGATGAAAAGAATGGATGACTGACGAGGTCTCCATCTAGCATGAACCCGTGTGGTCTTGCAACGGGCGTCAATGAAGTTTTTCCTATCAAAAGAGCATCGTCAAAATTACGGGAAAATCGGCCCCCTATACCGGGCTGTCACGATCGATCCGAGGGATTCCCCTGAGGGGACGACGTCGCCGACCCGCCCTGGCGCCATCCAACAAGTCAGGTCCAAAGACAAAGGAACGAGTTTTCTCCCCTACTCGACAGACTCATCCCCGTGTTAAAATTGTCGTAAGGGGACCTGAGCCTTGTGAATCTTTTCTCGGCCACGGCCCTCTAACCTGTGTAGGAGATACAGAGGGTAACCATGAGGATTCATAAGCTGAAACTGATGATCGCCGTCTTGGGGGTGGGCCTCATGGCCGCATGGCCGTCGACCGCAACACCTCCCTACACGGCCATCGTCATCGACAGCGGGTCTCCCTACTTTGTGCCGAAATCCGCGACGGTCTCCACGGGGGCCCCCATACGGTGGGAAAATCCAACGCCGACCGAACACACGATCACCCATACCGGATGTCTGGAAGACGGCGCGCCCTGCGCGTTCGATTCAGGGATTGTCCTACCCAACGAGACGTTCACCTTGCCGGGGTTGGCTCCAGGCCGCTACCCCTACCTCTGCCGCGTCCACCCCATCATGCGCGGAATTATCGTCGTCACCGACGCCGCCGCAGTTCCCTCCCAATTATAAGATGCGCCATATATTGCGAGTGTACCGTCCGGTCGTGTAGGCTTCGTCGCTTGCACCATGAAACCAGCCGTTGCGGTTCACGAACCTCTGAGCCTCTCCGGAGAGACCTTAAGTCTCCTGGCCTGGCACATTCCCGATCTGGTGGCTTATCAGCACAACGCGGATGAATGGTGGTTCGCTCCCCTCGACGATAACCTACCCCTGATCAGGCTCAATCGCACCGGTCTTGAATTGCTGAAGGCCATGAACGGGCATACGACCGTCGGCGCCTTAATAGAAAAGTTCGGCTCCAAGGTCTGTGGACCGGATGGAGAGCCGGGTCTATGGCACCTTGAGCGTTGGGCCCTTCCCACCTATTCGCTCTGCTACTTCGGCGCGGAACCTCCGGGCGGCCACCGCCACAAAGCCAAGTGGGATATTCTGCTCCAGCAGATCCGCGAGGGCTGGTCGGGGCAGGAGGGATTCGAAGGCGAAGAACATCTTGAAGATTTCCACGTACACGAACTTAAGGACAGCGCGCAGGACGACGGCCATTTCGACTTGATCGAAACGACGGTGTCGCACCTTTTTCGCGAGCCAACGGAGGCCCTAAACGGCCTGACATACGGCCGTCTGCTTATGCAGAAGCTGCGGCGCTTGGGCTGGTTCAATCCCAAACCGAAGCTGATCGTCGAAATCGGCGGCGGACTCGGCTACGTCGCGAGAGAGCTTGGGAAGGAACTGCTGCCCTTCGAAAAACGAAGCATTAAGTATTGTTCGCTGGACATCACGAAACCGTTCTTGAAGCTTCAAGTCTCCCGCGCGAACGCCGGTGGATGGCCTGTCAGCGGCACGCAGGCCAACGGCGAATGGCTCCCCTTCAAGGACAACTCCGTGGACCTGGTCATCGACAATGAAAATATGGCCGACATGACGCCGGCCAAACTGACGAAACAAGAACTCCTCTCCGGGATCGGCGAGACCCCCCAGCACCAGGAAGCGCTCGACTGGATCCGGCGCGTGCGGCTGGCGCTGGATGTAAACCTGCCGGACGAGGTCATATTCAACCTGGGCCCGTTCAGATTCGTCGCGGAGTTGTGGCGCATCCTTAAACCGGGTGGGAAGGCGTTTCTGACCGAATTCGGCATCGAGGAAGGCTGGCCGGCGCCGGTCAAGCTGCCAGGCCATACCGAATACGAAGTGCAGTACGGCCATTTGCGCCAAGCCGTCCGCTGGCTCGG
>JBBILH010000034.1:0-30804 GCA_037445005.1 Nitrospira sp. | reverse complement strand
CGGCGGTGGCCCGCCGTTCCACCAATACCACGCCCCGAACCCTAACAGCAGAACGATCCCTCCGGATGCAGCGATCCTGCCCCATCGCGGTTCTTTCCAACGTGGACGGTACACATCGGCGGGGATGGTCAGAGCCTGCTCGGGTTCCGAGACGTGATGGGCGGACGGAGGTTGTGGGCGGCTCGGAATGATGTCGGTCGCCGGCGCGGGGCCGGTTTGAGTGTGGGGATCGTTCGTCATGCTGCCCCTCCGCCGCCGCAAAGTTTCAACGACGGTCGCTCCCTCCACCGGTCTGCGATCATTTTCCTCGCTTCCTCCATCAGAAGAAGCAAGAGGGCGCCGAACGCGAGCGGCCCGAAAACCCACGGTGCTACGGGGCTCGTGCCGAAGATGGTGTGGCCCGCCGGTGTATAGGTGATCATCGCGAGCAGTGTCAGTTCGATGACAATACCCCAGAGGATCAGCGGATTGCTGAACCAGCCGAACGCGCGCACGGAGAGCCGATCGGAACGGCAGGCAAACACGTTGCCGACCTGCGCGAACACGATACCGGCAAGGGTGACCGTCGTGGCCTCTCTGTATAATGGTGAAGTCCAATCCAGGTGGCCCCCCCAGGTCCAGCCATTGGCAACGAGATAGAGGAAGAATCCGCCCATCGCCACTCCCGCTTCGATCAAGCCGAGAAAGAGGTATGACCGCGCCAGCATCGGCGCGCTGAGGAGCCGTTCCGTTCTCGGCCGCGGCGGGCGTTGCATGACTTCGGCGTGGGGCCGCTCGGTGCCAAGCCCGAGGGCCGGAAGCATGTCGGTCCCGAGATCGACCGCCAAGATCTGAGGAATCGTGAGCGCAAGCGGCAGACCAAGAAAGCCGTACCCCAGGAACGGCACGATTTCAGGAACGTTGCTCGCCAGGATGTACGACGTGAATTTGCGGATGTTGTCGTAGACCGATCGCCCTTCCTCGATCGCATTGACGATCGTCGCAAAGTTGTCGTCGAGCAGGATGATGTCGGCGACTTCTTTGGCGACGTCGGTTCCGGCGATCCCCATGGCCACACCGATGTCGGCGTTCTTGAGCGCCGGCGCGTCGTTCACGCCGTCGCCGGTCACCGCCACGACCTCCCCCATGTTCTTGAGCGCGGAGACCACCCGCATCTTGTGGCGGGGCGCCATGCGGGCAAAGATCGGATCCGGCTCCCCCGTTCGCGAGGGCGTCAAGAGTTGCCGCAGATGCTCGTCGCTGATCCGGTCAAGTTGCGCACCTTCGACGACCGGTGCGAATCCGCTCGAAGGCCGAGGCTCCCGGCACGGCGCCAGGCCGATCTTTCTCGCGATCGCCAAGGCCGTGAGCGGATGGTCCCCCGTAATCATGACCACGCGCACTCCGGCCCGCCGGCATGTTGCGATTGCGTCGGGCACCTCACGATGTGGCGGATCCATCATCGCAACCAGGCCGAGGAAGGTGAGATCCTTTTCGACGGTCTCCACTTCGATGTGTTCGGGCTGATGGGCCACCGCGCGCATGGCGATGCCCAGCACCCGGTAGGCCTGCTCCGCGAAGGATCGGCTCTGCGCCAGGAGCTTGGTCCGTTCGTCCGGCGTCATAACGACCGATTCGCCCCGGTGCATGGTGTTGGCGCAAAGCGGCAAGACCGACTCGGGAGCTCCTTTGGTGAACGCGATCAGCCGTCCCTCCGACCAATGAAGCGTGCTCATCCGTTTGCGATCGGCGTCGAAGGCCAGCTCTCCCATGCGGCGCAAGGGAGGACGATGCGCCAACCCGTGTTCCACGGCAAATTCCAGAAGCGCCACCTCCGTCGGATCGCCTGTGACGGTGAAGCGGCCGTCGGCACGCCGGACCCGCTTGGCGTTGTGGCAATGGAGCAGAGCGTCGAAAAAGGGCTGCCACCGCTCGGCCTCGCCGGTGGCGACGAGGCGGCCCGCCGTAAAGAAGCAGCCCTCCAGAGATTCGACCACCATCCCGTCGGCGAAGAAGCGATCCACCTTCATCCGGTTCTCCGTCAACGTGCCGGTCTTGTCGGTGCAGATCACCGTGGTGCAGCCGAGCGTTTCGACGGACGGCAGGTGCTTCACCAAGGCCTTGCGATTCGCCATGCGCTGACTGCCCATCGCGAGCGCGAGCGTGACGGTCGGCAGGAGACCCTCCGGCACGTTGGCGACGATGATTCCGATGCCGAAGGTCGCGCTGATCCAGAAGCCCAGACCCGTCCATAACCCGATGGCGAAAAAGACGGCTCCCATGGCCAGGGAAATGGCGGCGACGATCCGTGTGACCTTCGCGATCTCTTTCTGGAGCGGGCTTTGTCCCGATTCGACGGCGGCGGCCAGATTCGCTATTTGACCGAACTCTGTCCTCATGCCGACGGCGAACACCACTGCCCGGCCGTGGCCGGACAGGATAGCGGTACCCGCAAAGACGAGATTCGGAAGATCGATCCAATGACCATCGTCCGCGACATCGGCCGTGCGACGTTTCGGTTTCGATTCCCCGGTGAGCGCGGCGTTGTCGACACGCATCCCGCTCGCGTCGATGAGACGCGCATCGGCCGGTACGCGTTCGCCTTCTTCCAGTATCAGCACGTCTCCGGGCACGATCTCGCTGCGCGCCACCTCGACGGTCTGCCCGCCCCTCATGACCCAGGACTTGTCGGGCAGCAACAGATGGAGCGCTTGGACGGCACGTTCCGCCTTGTATTCCTGGAGAAAGGCGAAGACGGCGTTGATCACGATCACGCCGAGGATGGCCCAGCCCAACATCGCCATACCTTCGCCCGGCTTCATGAGTTCGGCGGCAAAAGAAAGGCCGGCGGCAATCCACAGGAGCACGGCGAGGAAATGCGTGAAGTGACGTGGCAGTCCCCGGAACGCGGAATATCGGTCCGGCTGGACCAGCACATTCCGGCCGAATTCCGCTAATCTACGCCCGGCTTCATCGTTGGTCAGGCCGCCGCAGCCGCTCTCCATCCGCTTCAGCGCGTCCTCGACAGACAACCGATTGATGTCGTGGTATTTGAATTCGCGTCGATCAACCATTCGCACATCCCGGGTTCTTTGCAACGGCCCATGGGACTCAGGCGCGCAGACCTCTCACGATCAGGACCGAGCAGGGAGCGTATTTCAAGAGCGATTCCGATACGCTTCCCAGATAGAGCCGGTCCTGGCGGGACAGACCGCGGGAGCCGACGACGAGCAGATCGCTTCCTTCTTCGGCGGCCAGCGTGAGGATCGTGTCGATGACATGATTCATGCGGACCTCGGTCGTAACCGTGTACCCCTCGCTGATGAACTGTTCCCGAAGCGCCGTGACGACGGCGTTGGCCCGTTCGAGAACCGGCCGCTTCAGTTCCTCGAGTTGACGGTCGGACAGATAGCGGGACGCCAAATCGGTCACCGGTGCTTCCACCGACGTGCAGATCGTGACGGTGGCCGATTCCTGGAGCAGCCCGGACCGCAGAAACTTTGCCGCCGCGTCGGCATACTTCGATCCGTCGACGGCGAGCAGGACGCGCGCGGCTTTTTTCATGGGCCGTTTCACGACCAGGACCGGACAGGGAGCCATCGACGCCACCTTGCGCGAGACGCTTCCGAGGAGAAAGCCCTTGCCGTCGCTTAACCCCCGGGTCCCCATGACGATGAGCGAGGCGCGTTCCTGAGCCGCTGATTCGAGAATGCCCGGAGCAGGAGAGCCGCTCCAAGCCAGCATCTTGATATTGGTGCGGGGTTTCCGGGGCGATTCGGACAGGACGACGGTGGCCTGTCGCCGCGCCTTTTCCAGGATCTCGGCGCCGGCTTTCTCCAAGGCGGTGGTCAGCCCGCGATAGCTCACCGCCCTCGGAGATCCCACGGCGGCCAGCCGGTGCGTGTCCTTGACATGAACCAGCGTGACCGAATCGATCGCCGATCGCTCCAGCGCTCCCAACGACTCGACCGCCCACTGCGAAAACTCCGACCCGTCGACGGGGCACACAATGCGCATCAAACCACTCCTTCCTCCCGGCCTTAGCCGCTTTAGAACCAGTGCATTGCATGTGCCCGCGAGGAAGGCTGTGTCTTTCACGGTTCCCCAAGAGTTCCCAGCGAATTCCGTCTACGACGGCCTCGACTCCGAATCGACTGCGGCGTTTTGCACCTGAGGGGAAAGGGCCGGTGGGGTGATTGGCGCCAGTTTGCCAACCCGCTTGCGAAATTCCGAGCGCTTCGCTAGGAAGAACTGCTGGCATTCACATTGCGAGATTCTTTGTCAGAAGGGAGGCTGCGATGAGAGTCCGTTCTTTCTGGGTGTGTGTGGTCACCATCTTGGGAGCGGTTGCCTCGGCATCGGGCCAAGACGGTCCGGTGGCCAGCATCAACCAAGCCGGCGATTTTCTCGACTTGATCCATCACGATCAGGTGATGAAGGATTACCTCCCCCTGCATCGGACGGTCGGGGCTCGGTACTTCAGCGCCGGAGTAGGACTGGAAGAACGGGCCGCCTCGTATCCTCCGTTTCCCTTGAAGATCATCTTTACGGCCGGCGGAAAGCCGTTTCTGTCCGGGGTGACCGTGACGATCCAGCCGGTGAAGGGCGGGCCGCCTTTGGTGATTCCACGTGAAGCGGTCGAAGGTCCCTGGTTGTTCGTCGATCTTTCGCCGGGGGTGTACGACTTGACCGCAACCGACGGCGGTGATGCCCAACGTCTGAAGGGCATCGTAGTGGAAGCCGGTAAGCAGAAGGTCGTCTACATGCGATGGACTCGCGACCATGGGGTGGCGGCGCCTCTGCCCGCCGAGTGAGGCGGAATCCTGTGCGGGGCTGCCGTTGTACCATCAGGAGGACGAGCGATGAAAAAGCGGATGAAACGGGAGAAGACCACTCCGGCGAAACCGATCGATTCGATGACGGTAAGAGCCGTCATGGAGAAGCGGGTGCAATCGGTCCGGCTCAAGACCAAGGGGGACGTGATGGCCTCGTTCATGATCGAAGGGTTCGGCGCCGTTCCGGTCGTCGACGCCAAGAACAAGTTGATCGGGATCGTCAGCGAGCATGATCTCCTCTCCGCCGTCGACGACGGCCACAAACTCGCCGCTGTGACCGCGGAGGACGTCATGACGGGGAACCCCTATTCGGTTCGTCCCGAAACGACGTTGGGGACCCTGGTGCATGTCCTGCGCGCAAGCGATCTGGTGCGGGTTCCGGTCGTGGACGGGAAGGACCGGCTGATCGGTATCATCGCCAGACGGGACGTGCTCAGGACCTTGCTGTCCGGCCGGGCGAAAGCCAGATAAGGAGGCGTCATGCGGCAAACCGAATTTTTCATGAGCGCCTGCGATCCCAAGGCGTTGACCGTCTCTCAACTGATGCAGGACGCGGTCTTTTCCTGCGGTCCCCGCACGACCGCCTCGTCCATCGCGCATATGATGACGCACCGCAATTTTGGATCGCTGCCCATCGTCGAAGAAGACGGCACTCTTGTCGGAATCGTCAGCGAGTACGACTTGCTGCAGGCGATGATCGACGGCCGCGACCTCCGAAAAATCCTGGCGGTTGAGATCATGTCGACCAATCCGGTGACGGTGACCGAAGATCGCACACTGGCACAGGTCGCCGACCTTTTTCAGGACCGATACATCACGCGGGTGCCGGTCGTTCGCAATAATAAGCTGGTGGGCATTCTCGCGCGGCGAGATTTGTTGTTCGGCTACATGAAGGCGTCGCAGTACTGGTCGTAGGGGCGTGGGGGGGGGTGAAGCGTCGTTCGTGAAGCGCAAGCCAGTTTCTGGTTTCGAGTTGCAAGTTGCACGGTATTGAGGACTTAAAACTCGAAACGAGAAACTCGAAACTTTCGAGTGGGATACAAACAACATCCCAAGATGACGGCTTTCTTGAACAGCCGCAGATCGGTCCGAGGAGTGACGCGTCGCTCGCCGAGGCCCAAGCCATCCTCAAAGTCTGGCGCTGTGACTACAACCAGCAGCGACCGCACAGCTCACTGAGGGGACTGACACCAGATGAGTATGTTGGACAACGTCAGGGAGAACGGAACGCCGAAGGCGTCGTCTGCTCTGGTTAAGAACTGTCTCAGATCGGGACCAACGCCACCGCCCTTAACTTGAAGGTACGATGGATTGTGCGTGCGCGTCGCGCGAGCACAGGAGATCAACGGGGTACCACCACCTCCCGCACAGTGGGGCTGTTCGCCACGACAGGCCCCGCGTTTCTGTTCAAGTATCAATCGGGTTTGCTTTCTTCAGCTCGCATCAGAAAGTCAGCTCTCATCCACTGCACAATTTTGAAATCGCAAAAAGCACACAGTGTACGAGATTGTACGTATACGTAGTTCCCACAGGCTTAAGTAGTTGATATTACAGAATTCGAGGTGCTGGTTCGCAACTTGCTGATTCCCCCTGGCATCACAGGTTCTTCACCACCAGGAGGGAATGATTATGCATTGTCCGAAGTGCGAAGGGTTGATGATGTTGGAGCGGTTCTCGGATTTCTTTCTCGTGTTCTACGCCTGGAAGTGCATCAACTGCGGCGCGGTCATCGATCGAACCATCGCGAACAATCGCCGCAACAGCCTCACCGGCCAGCTGCCAAAGACTACGAAGGAAGTCGAAGCGGCCGCGGCCTGACGGTCACATCCGAATCTTATCGTCTGGGGGGGGCGACGCGCCGGTCGTTCGCGGTCCCCCCGCGCGATCCATTCTTCGGTCCTTCTCTATTTCGTGAGTTTCCTCACCACGCAAGGCGCCGGGCGGCTGAGATCCGCCGGCAACCGCGTCTGCTCATCGAGGCAGGCGCTGTCGAGTTGCGTCTGCGTCACGCCCAGCGCTCGCGAAAGATCCGCCCCTTTGAAATTGGCCTGACGGAGATCGGCCCCATCGAGCCGGGCGCCGGTGAGTGCCGCGCCGGCCAGCACGGCTTCTCGCAAATCGGCGTCCTGCAGATTGGCGTGATCGAGCTTCGCCTGGCTGAAGTTCGCCCCGCGAAGATCCGCGGAGACCAGATTCGCTCCTTCCAAGATCGCTTCGTTGAAACGGGCCTTCGGCAATGAGACTTTCGGCGCATAGACATCGCTCAGATCCGCCTTGACGAAAGTGGCACCGGTTCCTCTCGCCCCGATCAAGACGGCGTTGAAGAGTCGCGCATCGCGGAAATCCGCCTCGTCCAGCACCGCATGGTAGAAGATCGTCATTTTCAAGCCGGCGGACTGTAGATTCGTCTTCACGAGCCGCGCCCCTTCGAAATTAACTCCTTCCAGATCGGCCTGTTGCAAGCTCGCGCCCTGCAGGTTCGAGAAACGGAGGTCCGCGCCCCGGAGCAGCGCATCGCGCAGGCTGGCGCCGGTCAAGTCGGCTTCATCCAGGTAGGCCCCCTCCAAGTCGGCCTCCATGAGCCGCGCCCCGTTGAGTCGGGCCCCGTCGAGCAGCGCGCCCTGCAGATTCGACTTCTCCAAGGTCGCCTTGCTCAAGTTCGTTCTGCGCAGATCGGCCTCCAGAAGATCGGCGCCGGACAAGACGGCTTGATGGAGGTCGGCTCCATAGAAATAGCCGTCGGCAAGGTTCGCATTCGTGAAATCGGCCGACGTGAGATCGGCCCCTTCAAAATGGGCCCGCTCAAAAGTCGATTCGTGGAGCTGGGTCCCGATCAACACCGCGTCAAAGAACGCCGCCTCGTCCCCGACGACACGGAACAAGTTGGCCTGCGAGAGCCTGGCTTTCCGCAGGTCCGCCCCGGAGAGATTGCTGTCTTCCAGGGCCGCCTTGGTGAGGTCTGCCCCGGCCAGACTCGCCTGCGTGAGCGTGCTCTGGTAGAGGTTGGCCTGCCGGAGGTTCGCTCCCTCCAGATTCGCCCGCTCCAGATTGGCGCCCTTGAGCACGGCCTGGCGCAAGTCGGCCAAACACAGCTCCGCGCGGCGATGTCGAGGATTCTCCCGCTGCTCCAGCCACTGACCGTGCGATTCCACGATAGCTCTCAGGGTGGGGGCCGGTACCGGCTTCCCCTTGTACGGACTCTGACAAGGCTTCATATTCAGCGGCTGACCGGACTTTTCAGCTTCGGCGAACGTACACACCGTCACGGTCAGGACGAAGGTCAGCAGGGTCCGGACGAGCACGAATCTCACGAACGGGCTGAGCATAATGGGGTCTCCTTAAGATCGGTCGGTGGATGATCGTTTCGCCCCGCTATACGTCGCGATCCACGGTGTCTGCGAGTTGCCGAAGCGAGGCAGAAATCTCGACCTCCAAGGGGGCGCCGGCGTCGAGTTCGCGCAGTTTGTCAGGAAATCGCTCCAGTTGAGCCGCCACGCGCCGACGCACCTCGATTAGGCTGGGGGCCGATCCAAGGCAACGTCCTTCCCGCATGACCGGCTTCAACAGCGGTTCGCCCGATTGCCGATCATTCAAGGTGGTCACGACGTCATGGTCGAGGCGCCCATCCGTTGTATAGTACCGGTACACCTGTTTCCGACCCGGCCACGTCGCTTTGCCCTCCGAACGCTTACGGCAAGGCCGGCCGGCGTACTCCTGGAGCTTATAAGCGCAGTCCAACGACGGAGCGTCCGACGACGTCGTCATGGCGGTCCCGACGGCGAACCCGTCGATCGGGGCCCGGCTCCCAACAAGATCCCTCAACCTATATTCATCGAGATTGCCGCTGGCGAGGATCTGCGCGTCCGGCAATCCGCCCTCGTCGAGAATCCGGCGGACTTTCTCGGCATGCAGGGCCAGGTCGCCGCTGTCCAATCGCACCCCTTTGACGACAATCCCTCTGCTCCGTAGTTGCGGCGCCAGCGAAACCACGCGTCGCGCCGCTCTTTCCGTATCATAGGTATCGATCAGGAGCATCACGTTGTCGGGTTGCGCCTGGGCGAAGTGCTCGAAGGCCGCCGTTTCGTCTTTGTGCGCCTGAATGAAAGAATGGGCCATCGTGCCGTAGATCGGAATGCCGTATTCCATGCCGGCCAGAACGGTCGCGGTGCCGGCGAATCCCGCGATGTAACCGGCTCGCGCGGCCAGGAGGCCGGCTTCCGCGCCGTGCGCGCGCCGCAATCCGAAGTCGATTACCGGTCTTCCTCCGGCCGCCAGAATCGAGCGCGCCGCCTTCGACGCGATCATCGTCTGAAAATTGAGGAGATTCATGAGCCTGGTTTCGACCAACTGCGCGATCGGCATCGGGGCCGTGACCCGCAGGATCGGCTCATGGGGAAAGCACGCTGTGCCCTCCGGAATCGCTTCGACGTCACCCGTGAAGCGCATCGATTCCAGATACCGGAGTAACGACGGAGAGCATCGGCCGGTCCGTTCGAGCCACGCAAGTTCTTCGGCGGTGACGCGCAGTCCCGAGAGAAACTCCAGGACCTGTTCCAAGCCGGCTGCCAGTAGAAAATTCCGATGGGGCGGGAGCCGGCGCACGAAGAATTCGAAGACGGCCTGTTCCTCCATCCGATGCTCAAGGTAGGCCTGGACCATCATGAGTTCATAGAGGTCGGTCAAGAGGGCGCTGTTCGATGGATTCATGCGATCGGCGCCTCCAAGGAAAGGGGAACCGCACCCAGCGCGGCCATTTCTTCTTCGGCGCGACGACCGTCGTCGGGCCGGAGGTTCACGGCCTTGATGCCGTCAGTCAGCAAGCAGACGTCATAGCCCAAGGCTTTGGCGTCTTTGACCGTATGAAGGACGCAGTAGTCAGTCGCCAAACCGCCCACGAACAGTCGGCGCACGCCGAGGGCCCGGAGATGCCGGTGCAGCAAAGTCCCGTGAAACGCCGAATAGGCCTCCTCGTTCACATCGATGGCCTTATAAATGATCACGGCGGAAAGCGGGGTTTCGAAGCCGTGAGGCGGCAAGGCGCCGAACGAGCCGGCTACGCAGTGAACCGGCCAGGGCCCACCCTGCTTCTGAAAGGAGCAGTGGCTCGGTGGATGCCAATCGCGAGTCAAGAAAATAGGCAGGCCCTCGGTGTGGAAGCGGCGAGTGTAGGTCACCAGGGCGGGGAGGATCTCATCGGCTCCAGAAATGCCCAGCGCTCCTCCGGGCAAGAAATCATTCTGCACGTCCGTGAGGAGCAGGGCATCGTCGGTTCTGAGCGGCACCATCGTTCACCCCGGCTCCCGTCTTCCCGCGATCCTCTAGCGTCCCTGTTCCGACAACAATCGAATGTAGGCTACCGCATCCTGCATTTCGCCGTCGGTCAGCCGCCCCCGCCAGGCATGCATCGGACTGAAGACAACGCCGTGCTCGATGGTTCTGAGAAGCTCTTCATCGGATTTCAGGTAGGACCCGAAACGGTGAAAATCTGCCGGCGCAATCTTGAGAGCGGCGGCCTCGGGACCGTCTCCCCATCCTGCGACGCCATGGCAGCCCTGGCAGTGGCGCTCGTAAACCGCTTTGCCTCGCGTCGTGTCGGCAGGATAGTCCTGCGCTCCGCCGATCCCGGAGACGAGGAGCCCGACCGACAACCCTATGCCGACGAGACGCACCGCATTCATACCGCCTCTCAACTCTTCTTTGTGGTGTGCGCGATGAAGGAAGTGTAGAGCTGCTTGGTGTTCATGCTCTTACAAGATGGGCAGGCCACCTTGCCCGCCTCATGCTCCTTCAACGTCAGCACAATGAGCGATTCTTTCCCACAGTCCAAACACTTGTAGTCGTACATCGGCATGGTCAACCTCGTGATTCAAACCTCTTGAACTCCACCTTGGCCTTAACCTGATCCTCATTCGGTGATGATGCGTCCCTCTGATTTGGCTTCCGCTTCACCCCATTCAGCGACCGCTTGAGCCATCTCTTCCAGCCTGGCCGCCGCGCGGCCATAGATGGAATCGGGCGGGTAGGTCCCGTCCAGTCCTCGTTCTCCCGCGGGGAAGCCGGTCAGCAGTTCGATGGCTTCCTCCACGGTTCCGACCGCGTACACGCTGAACTGGCCGGTTTCGACCGCTTCAACGACGTCGCGCCGCAGGGCCAGGTGCTTCGTATTGCGGGCGGGAATGACCACGCCCTCCTTGCCGCTCAGGCCCCGTTTCTTGCACGATTCGTAAAACCCTTCGATCTTTTCATTGACCCCCCCGATGGGTTGTACCTCACCCAGTTGATTGGCCGAGCCGGTGATCGCCAACCACTGACGGACTGGGGCATCGGCGAGGCTCGACAGGACGGCGACCAGTTCCGCCACCGTCGCGCTGTCGCCTTCGACCTCCGAGTACGTCTGCTCGAAGGTCAGCGTCGCGCTGAGAGCGAACGGGTGGGAACCGGCGAACTTGCCGGCCAGAAATCCGCTGAGGGTCATGACGCCTTTGCTGTGGATCGGACCGGCAAGCTCGGCTTCCCGCTGGATGTCGATCACGCCCTTCGTGCCGACGAACGTCCGGGCGGTGATTCTGGTCGGGCGGCCGAAGGCATAGTCGCCCATCTGATGCACGGACAATCCGTTCACCTGCCCCACGACCTCATTGTCGAAGCTGACCAGCAACGTGCCTTCCCGGATTTCGTTCTGCACCCACTCCTCCGGGAGGTTGGAACGGTACCGCTTGTGCGCGCCTGCCGACTCGACGTCTTGTCGCGTCACGAAGGCGCGCCCTTCTTTCTTGGCCCAATAGCCGGCCTCTCGTATCAGATCGCTGACGAGGCTGAAGCGCAATGACAGCCGATCGTGGCGGTCGGCGAGGCGGTGTCCCTGCCGGATGATTTCCGCGACGGCATCGGCGCAGAAATGCGGCAGGTGCTCTTCACGGCAGATTCTCGCGACGAATTGGGCGTACTGCTTTTCGTGCCGCTCGTCACGAGGCACTTCGACGTCGAAATCGGCTTTCACCTTGAACATCTTCGAAAAGTCTTCTTCGTAGGTCTGGAGCAGGTGCAACAAGAGCGGGGGCCCCACGAGAACGACTTTGACCGAAACCGGAATCGGTTCCGGTCGGAGGCCCGCCGTGGAAAAACCGTAGAACTCGCTGGGATCTTCGATCATGACTTCCCCGGTCTTGATCACGCGTTTAAGCGCATCCCAGGAAAACGGCTGCCGGAGAAGGTCGATCGCATTTACCAGGAGAAATCCTCCGTTGGCCTGCAAGACCGCGCCGGCCCGAATCTCTGTGAAGTCCGTATACATGACGCCCATGTGCGCGCGCCGCTCGATCTTACCGATCAGGTTCGTGTAGGTCGGATGCGCTTCGTCGACGACGGGAGCCCCTCCCGCGGGTTCGTGCTCGACGATCAGGTTGACCTGGTAGCGGCTCAGATCGGGACGGCGCAACTCGATGCCGGGAATGGTGATGGTCGGCCCCTCGCGCGGGAGAAAATCCTTGTAGTGGTGGACGACGTCCTGCTTGACCCGGTCGAGGTATGCCACGACGCGGGGGAGGTCTTGATACGTCCGGCGCAGCGTTTCATACCGGCCCTCCATGACGTTGGCAATGAGCTGGCGGTCCAGATGTCGTAACTGATGCTCCGCTTCCTTCTCCAGCGCATGGATGCGCACGTGGAACTCTCGGATCTCGCCTTCCAGGGTCTTCCTCCGCTCGGTCAAGTCCTTTTGCTCTTCTTCCGTCAGGGCTTCCATGTCTTCCTCCGTCATGGCATGCCCCTTCTTGAGCGGAACCAGGCCGAATCCTACCGGAGTCTCCTCGAATCCAAACCCTGCGGTTTCACTTAATCCTTTCAATTCGAGGAAAAGCGCTTTCTTTCTGGATTCCGTCTCGTCGTGCAGCTTGGCCTTGGCGTCCAGATATTTCTTGCTCTCGAAGGCGCCGGGAATATCGCGGCGAAGACTTTCAATGAAGGCCGCCATTTCGCGCTTGAAAGAGCAGCCCTGTCCGGCGGGAAACGAGAGACAGGTCGGGCGTGAATGGTCCTGAAAATTGTTTACGTAACACCAGTCGACGGCCGCAGGCGCGGATTGAGCCAGCCGTTTGACCATGTGGCGGACCAGCGTTCCCTTACCGGTCCCGACCGGTCCTGAGACGTAGATGTTGAAACCCGGACTCTTCATCTGCAGGCCGAAGTCCAGCGCTTCCACCGCCCGGTCCTGCCCGATGGTCTCGGTGAGCGGCTCCAGCTCGCCGGTGTCCTCGAACCCGAGTCGCTCGGGATCGACGAGCGGTGCCAGCATGGAGACGGGCACCTTATACTTGTCGGCTTGCATGACAATCATGCCTTCGCGAGGGACAGAGGTTCTACGGCCGTGGCTTGCGGACCTTTTAGGCCCTTCTCCACGTTGAATACGACCTCGGTTCCATCGTTCAGTTCCTCGAAGGTCACTCCTTTCAACGCATGCTTGTGGAAATAGACTTCTCCCCCTCCTTCCTTCAGGATGAAGCCGTACTGCTGTCGGGGAAAGAGTTTGCACACCACGCCTCGAAGCGGCGGAACCGGCGCCGTACGGACCTCCTTCTTTGCCCGCTTCTCTCGAAACTTCCGCAGCTCGATCGCCACGGCCTGAAACGCCTTTCGAATCGCTTCCTCGAACGTCTTGTTCTCTTTCCGCGCGGTCAGGGTTCGCCGGCCCGGCAGGGATACGACGACCAATGCCTCGGCGACGTTCGAGAGCTTTTTGTGGTGGGGATTCTTCGTGAGGGTCACGCGGCCGTGCGTCAAGTCTTCATGCCCGTCCTGCAAGTCGGCCATGCGCGTTTCGATTTCCCGCTTCCAGCGGGGAGTCATACCGACGTTCCTGCTCTCGATTTCCAACTTCATGGGGCCTCCTAGGCGAATACGTCTCGCCAAGCAAATCAGCAAGGGGCATGCCCTCTTTGAGTTCGAGCTTGAGGCAAGAAGTGAAGGGCGGGTTACCGGTATTTCGAGAAGCTGGGACCTTTCGATGCGCTCCGCGCCTCGTCCAATGTGGCGCATTTTTCCTCAGCCTGTTCCGAACAACTGCCGCTCAATGCGCCAGCCGAGTGTTGGGAAATGGGCAAGCGGGCAAGGGCGAGTAGGGAATGTGATTTGCTCTCTCCGCAAGTGATGCCGACGCTCAAGAAGGCCGCACTTCAACGGTACCTGCGCGACCGATTCGGTCCCCACGCCGTCCTGCTCTCCTACGGACCGATCGGGAAGGAAAGTTCAGGGGGGACGTTCAAACAATACGGGTATGGCTCTCCCGTCAAAGTGACCTTTCGCATCGGTCGGTCGATCCGCGCCGGAGTGATCGAAACCATGAAGCCCGGTCCGTTCGGCCATGAGCATATGGCCGACCGAGCCCAGGCGATCTTATGGGATTACGATTCCTATGGGCGCCTGCCCCGCCATGTGGAAGCCCTCGACGTGGGAGCCTTTACCTCCGGGCAGGACTTTTTTTCCGTGGCGGAGGCTCGCGAATTTTTCGTGCTCACGCAATGGAGGGACGGAACCAGCTATCACGGCGATCTACAGCGGTTGATGGAGGGGGGAACGTTGCGGGCGCTCGATCGGCAAAGAATGCACGCGCTCGCGATCTATCTCGCGCAGATCCATCGCAAGAAGCGCCGCGATCCCGATCTCTACCGCCGCCGGCTGCGAGAACTGATCGGTCACGGCGAATGCATCATGGGGCTGACGGACAGCTATCCGCCACGGTTCGGCTTCATCACGGAATCCCTGCTGCGGGACATCGAAGACGCCTGCAATCGCTGGCGCTGGAAGATCCGCCGGGAGCCGACGCGCCTATCGCAGGTCCACGGGGACTTTCATCCTTACAACGTGCTGTTCAGAAAGGGAACCGATTTCTCCGTCCTGGATCGTTCGCGCGGAGAGTGGGGCGAGCCTGCCGACGATGTGACGGCGATGACGGTCAACTATCTCCTCAATTCGCTGATTCGATGGGGGAAGCTCGAGGGCTCGTTTGAAATCTTGTTTCGCTCGTTCTGGGAGACCTACATGGAGGCCAGCGGCGACGAGGCCGTCACGAGAACTGCCGCACCGTTCTTCGCTTTTCGTGGACTGGTGGTGGCCAGTCCGATCTGGTATCCCAACCTAGCGATCTCGGTGCGTCGGAGCCTCTTCCAGTTCATTCAGAATGTTCTCGATGCGCCGCGGTTCGAGCCGGACCGGGTGAATGCGTATTGCCGAGCTTGAGACGGCGTCAATCGTGAACCGTCGGGCGTCATTCGAAACATGGAGTCTTCGCACACACGATTGACGTGTGACCAATGACGATTAACGAATCCCCACGGGCGTTCGCCCTCTGGCTCACCGGTTTACCCGCCTCAGGAAAGAGCACGATCGTGGCGGCGCTTCGGCCCCGGCTCGAATCACTTGGTCTGACGGTGGAAGTCCTGGAGTCGGACGCCGTTCGTCGTATCCTCACGCCGGAGGCGACCTACTCGCAAGCAGAGCGGGACCTCTTTTACCGCGCTCTGGCCTTTACGGGGCAACGACTGGTAGCGCATGGCGTAACGGTGATCTTTGACGCAACGGCGAGCGTTCGAGCATATCGTGAGTATGCGCGTCGACAGATCGCCCGCTTCGCCGAAGCGGCGATCGACTGTCCTCTCGACATCTGCATGCAACGGGACCGGAAGGGAACTTATCGAAAAGGTCAACGAGGCGAAACGGCAACAGTACCCGGTCTCCAGGTTCCCTACGAGGCGCCGGTGAACCCCGAAATTATGATCGACACGACGGTGCTCCAGCCGAACGAAGCGGCCGACCGAATCCTGCAATTCGTGATACGGCAATTCCTCCGGCAAGGGTGAGGTTCAGCTTGTGACATTGGAAGCTGGAGGTTTGAGGTTGGAAGCAGAACCGTCGGCCCTCAGGGCTACCCTGGCCTTTAGCCTCCAGCCTTCAACGATCTAGACCTTAGCCTGAGCCTCAACCTCTCCCATCATTGGTAGATCAGAACCGGACAAGGCATCTGGTGCAGCACGGCATGGGATACACTGCCGAGAACGAACCGGGTCACGCCCTTCCGGCCCCGCGATCCCATCAGAATGAGGTCGGCCCGGACCGTGCTGGCCTCGTGGAGGATCATCTCGACGGGCCTACCCAGTACGGCGCGGCCACGGGCTTGATAGCCCAGCGCCTCGATGCGTGCCGTAGCATCCTCGATGAAGTCCCTGGCGCTCTGGAGGGCCTTCTCTTCCAGCAGTTCTGCAGCCGATGCCTCAACCGGCCATGGCGGCCGTACGGTGGGCAGTACCGTAAGGAGAGACATCTCGACCGGTTCGTGAAACGGCTTCATCTGCAAAAAGCGCAGGACCGCCTCTACGTCGGAGGTCCCCTGGAGCGGAAGCAGCACCTTCTGCAGCGATTTGAGCGGACCGTTGACGATCAGTTTCGCGCAGGGGGCCAACGTCAGGATGCGATGAGATACGCTGCCGAGCAGCCGCTCCTTGATCGGGCCGACTCCACGCGCCCCCATCACGATGAGGTCGACTTTGTCTTGTTCCGCGACGGTTACGATGATTTCGGCCGGGGACCCCGACTCAAGCCGCTTCACGGCGGGGCCGGCATGTAACGGCAGAAGCGACTGGACCCGGTCGAGGAGCCGTGTGCCGTCCTCCTTCATGCTTCGTTCAAGCGCGCCGTACAGTTCGTCGCTGACTTCCGGCATCATCATGGGATAGGCTGGTCGGGGAACGTTTACTACATGCAGCATGATTAGCTGATCGGAACGGCTCACATACTTTAGGGCTCGAACCGCCTCATACGAGTTGTCCGATCCATCGACCGCCAACAAAGTTTTCATCGAGCCTTCTCCTTTCCTTGCCGCGCAGGCGTCCCGGTGTGCACGGGAACGAAATAGTGTCGGAACCATTCCAAAGCGCGGTCCGCCACTTGCTCGAGTGTTCCCGGCTCCTCGAACAGATGCGTCGCGCCCGGCACGATCGTCAGTTGCTTGGGACAACGGAGCAGCCGGTACGCTTTGCGATTCATCTCGACGACCGGCTCGTCGTACCCGCCTACGAGCAGCAGGGTCGGAGCGGTCACCCGTGGGAGGTACCGTTCGGCGAGATCCGGCCTGCCGCCCCGTGAGACGACCGCCGTGACCTGGAGGGGTTCCAGCGCAGCCGCCTTAAGCGCCGCTCCGGCTCCGGTGCTGGCGCCGAAATAGCCGAGAGGAAGATGTTTCGTCCGGCCGTCGCGCGCCAGCCAGGAACTCGCCAGAAGAACGCGATCGGCCAACAGGTCGATGTCGAACACGTTTCGACGATTCTCCGCTTCGTCTTCCGACAACAGATCGATCAGCAACGCGGCGACTCCGCCTCGCTGCAGCCGCCGCGCCACGAGACGGTTGCGGGGACTGAGTCGCCCGCTCCCGCTCCCGTGGGCGAACAACACGACCCCCATCGGGCTCGACGGCATTCCGAGCGTCCCTTCAAGCCGCACGGCACCCTCGGTGATTGTCACCGGCTCTTCGTCGATGTTTCCGATCATCTCAGCCGCCATCATGAACGCGCCCCTCGATCGTTACCGATGCAGCAACATCGTCGCGATCCCGAGATAAATCGCGACGCTCAAGATGTCCTGAAGCACGGTGGCGACCGGCCCGCTCGCCAGGGCGGGGTCCGCTCCGAGGCGCGAAAGCCCCAACGGCAAGAGACTGGCCATCAAGGCGGCGACGACCGCCGTGACGGCGAGCGTCGCCCCGACCACGAGTGCCACGGCGCTTTGCCCGTCGGATATCCACAAACCGATCCCCGAGAGTAAGCCGACCGTCCCTCCGATGAGCGATCCAACCATTCCTTCGCGTACGAGCTGAGCGCCTATCGATACCTTCCCGTATGCGAGCGCGCGGACGAGCACGGTTTCCGTCTGGGTGCCGACGGCATCGGCCATGTACACGACCAGCGGGAGGAAAAAGGCCAGCGCGATTTCCTGTTTAAGCGCCTGCTCAAAATACGCCGCGATGCCGCCGGCCAAGAACCCTCCCAACAGCCCGATCGCCAGCCACGGCATTCTGGCGCGGAACGCAGCCATCGTGTCCTGCTGCGCCAAGGGGGCAGGATGCACGTCGCCTACTCCGCCCATGCGCAGGAAATTGTCCACGTGCTCCTCGTGCAACAACGCAAGAAGACGTCCGATGGGAATCGCCCCCAGGAGGCGCTGTTGCCGATCCACCACGGCCACGTCGGCATCATGGTGTTCGACCGCTCTGAGCGCGACGGTTTCGGCATCGTCATCCGGCTGCACCTCGACCGGCGGCGCTCCGCGCAGATCGTCCACCGGGGTCCGGGGATCGGCCGTGATGAATCGTTCAATCGGCACTTGCCCCTTGAGGCGGTGCTGCTCGTCAATGAGGTACACATGGCTGAGTTCTTCCCAAGATTGCCCGCGCAGCGCCTCCAGCACGTCCGATACGGTCTGTTGCCCGGCAGCCCTAGGAACCTCCGACGTCATGAGATCGGTCGCGGTGGTCATCGGCCTGTCGTTTCGCAAAAAGCAAGTCGGCAACCCACGTCAATGACACTCGGTCGGACAGAAGAACAGGAGGTACAGCGCGACGCCGAGACCCAGCATTACCGCACCGATTAAGAGCCACTGTCCTCTAGACATTCGTCCTCCTCCGATCCGCAGAGACTTCCTCCTCATGGCATTTCGCAAGTCCGATGCCTCTCGCTAGAAGGCGCGCATTGCATCGACTAATGAAGGCGGGTTTGCGCGGCGGGGTTTACTTTTGACTGATTGGGAACGCGCGCTTAGCGCATGAGGTTTTGCCGACGAATCACGACCCCCTGGGGATAGAAACTCCCGCTCCTCCTTTGCCATGTCGCCTTCTGCTACAGCCGCATGCTCCCCGCTGTAGCAAGGAGCCCCTCTCCGACAGGGACCGAGTACGGCTCACCGCT
Organism: Nitrospira sp.; assembly: GCA_037445005.1. Taxonomy (GTDB): domain Bacteria; phylum Nitrospirota; class Nitrospiria; order Nitrospirales; family Nitrospiraceae; genus Nitrospira_C. The sequence continues at coordinate 12,041 of JBBILH010000034.1, read as the reverse complement.
GAAAGCGGGAGCCAGATGCATGATCGTGCAGTGTTTTTTCTCTTCCTACACGGCCCAAACAGCCAAACGCTTCCACCGCGTCAGTGGCATTGCCCTTGCTGACGCCGGTTACAAGAAGTAGAGACTATCAACGCCCACGATATGAAAACCGAGTTCTTTCGCAAAATTCTCGTTCCGGTTGATTTTTCGCCTTGTTCCAACGAAGCCTTCCGGGTCGCTTTGGAGATTGCGAGGGCCTTTCAGTCCGGAGTCTTTGTGCTCCATGTCATCGATACCAGCGCGGTGGCGGCGTTCAACCGACTCGGTTTGTTGGCGGTCCCATCGGATGCGGTCAAGCAACGCCGTAGGCTGCGTCATCAGGCTCGACTGAAGACCAGACAGCTGCTGGAGGCGTACCAGACCGAGGGCATCGTTATCGAACGGGTCGTAAGGGAAGGGGCGCCGTTCGTCGAGATCGCCAGATATGCGAGAGAAGAGCGGGTCGACTTGATCGTGCTCGGCAGCTATGGCGGGCGCTCCGAGAACATGGAGAAAATTTTCTTCGGCGCGACCGCGGAGAAAGTGGTGCGGACGGCCGGCTGCGCGGTGCTGACGGTTCCGCTGCCGGCCAGGAAAGTGCGCAGGGACATCGTTCTGTAACAGAGGAGGGGCTCATGACACGCCATCGAGGCTGGGCCGGAAGTATCGTGATTGCGGCGATCGGGATTATCGGCCTTGGAGCGGACGTTCCCGCTGAACCGCAGTCCGAACAGGTCGTGGAAGTCGTCATCAAGAACTCGACCTTCCTGACCAAACAAGGTCCGCTCCGCATCGGCCTTCCGACGGTCATCAAAGTCACGAACGAAGATGCCGAGCGCCACGATTTCAGCTCCACGATGTTCGAGGGTATCCTGACCAAGATCGAGAAAGACGGCATCATCATTTACGGACGGGGACTGGGGGGCATGATGTTGGATGCGAAACGGGAGGCGGTGATTCGCTTCAATATGGAACGCCCCGGACGATACGCGTTTCGCTGCTCGATCCACGACTTCAAGGGCGAGTTGCTGTTGCTTAGCGCGGAAGCGGTCTAGATAACAACTCTGAGTTTCGAGGAATGATGAGTGCTCGGCACCTATTTTGAGGGTTGCCTCAATGAAAATTGAACGGATTCTCCTCGCGACGGATTGCTCGAACTGGGCTAAGCGGGCGGAAGACTACGCCCATGCGCTGGCTGCGTCCTGGCAAGCCCATCTTACGGTCATGACCGTCCTGGAGTTTCCGCCGGGACTGAATCCGGATTATCCCGTCAACCAGCAGTACCTCAACGACCGGATGGGAGAAGCTTCCGACCAACTTACTGAGTACAAGCGACGCGTCGGACGCACGGGACTCGAGATCTCGACGCGCATCGCGAGGGGAGTGCCGAGTCAGGAAATTACGGCCGCGGCTCAGGGTGAAGGCTCGGACTTGATCGTCTTAGGGACGAGGGGGAAATCCGGATTGGCCCACGTATTGCTGGGAAGCACGGCCGAGCGGGTGATCCGGACCGCTCCCTGTCCGGTACTGGCGGTGCATGGGCAGGAACCGCCGTCCACCGGAAAAGAGGGCATCCGCGTCGAGCGGATTCTCGTCCCGGTGGATTTTTCCGACTGCTCGCTGGACGCGCTCGAATACGCGGCGATCATCGCAGAACGCGCACAGGCGTCGATCCAACTGCTCCACGTTCTCGAACCCGTTTCCTACGGGCTGGACTTTACGCTGGTCCATGCGGAAGAACGGAAGCGGCAACATGAGCGCCTGACCGAACGACTACAGGACCTGTCCGAGGCCCTCTCGGCATCAGGAATCAGCGTCACGGCCCGTCTGCGAGGGGGCGTTCCGGTCGATTCGATCCTGGACGAGTTGAGTAAGTCCGGAGCCGACATGATCGTTATGGGCACCCACGGCAGACGCGGGCTGTCTCATATGATGGCGGGAAGCGTGGCCGAATCCATCCTACGGCTGACACAGTGCCCGGTTCTGACCGTCCGCAGTCCCAAGTTCACGCCGGGGCACCGACGAGTGACCTCCGTCGCGGCCGCGGAACCTACGAACCCTTAACCGAGGAGATCGTCATGAGCGTCGTCGTCAGAAAAACTCCAGCGCGCAAGGGCCGCGGCATCGCCCCAAGGGGGACCGGGATGCCCATTGAACTACCGGAAGGCACATGGGAACGCATCCGGGTGAAGGCGCATGAGCTATGGGAAGCAAGAGGCCGGCAGGAGGGGAACGATCTCCGCGACTGGCTCGATGCGGAAGAAATGGTCATGGAAGAAATCCATGAAGCTCGGGAATGATCGGGCCGCAGGTTTCTGGACGCCGAAGCCGTCCTCTCTGGATGCCGTCCTCGGACGGCTCGAATCCCTCTCGCTGAAACCCGAGTTTGCGCTGCAGCGGGAAACGGCGCTTGCGCGCGCGCTCCGGCCGTATGTGGAGGGAGGAGCGGGTCGTCTCGTTGCACCGCTCGCCCAGGAATCGGAACTCGCCGGCCTCTCGCTTTTTTGCGATTTCTATCCGGAAGACGGTCAACTGACCCTCATCGAACAATTGCGCGATGTCATCACCGAGCATATACCGAACGAAGAACGGATCTGGCTCGATCCGCTGAAACATTCCTATCTCGACCTCCTGGAGTTGACGGCCGCCCCGGTGGCGGGCGGCGCGCTCTCGCTTCAGTCGATCGGCGACAAGACGGCGTTCACCGTGCCCGGAGGGGAATTTGCGAAGGATTTCGTCCCCGGGCAGGTCTTGCTCACGCGGGTCGTCCGTGATCCGGAGGCATACGAGTCGGGGAGAGGCTACCTAGCCGGCTGCGGCATCGCGCTTGCCCCTGAGGACGCGGCGGCGCTGTATGAGGCGACGCGGGATTGGGAGCGCAGCATGGAGATGTCCTCGGGGTCGTTGGTCCTCGGCGAATGGCAGGAGTTCGCCAAACGATTCGGGCACATTATTCTCTGGAACTTCGCCGAGCTGCGGTTTGCCGCATTGGTCGATGCCGTCGTGCATATTCGCTATCGAAACCCCGACGGACAGCCCTATCTCTATGCGGTGGCGCTGTATGATCACCACGAATACCGGCACTTCGCCGAGGGATTGTCCGAGATGAAGGAATTGGTACCGGAGACATCGGATCTCGACGGGGGAAGACCGGGAGCGACCGGCGGTTCACGGGCCGGGCGAAGTTGGATCCTATCAGACGGGGCCGGGGTCACGCTGGCGAGACTGTCATTGACAACGTCCCAATTGATCGTGGAGTGTGACAGCCCCGAGCAGCTCGACAATATCAAGCACCGGCTCGCCGCTTCCTTCGGATTCTCGTTGCATTTCCGGGGTGAGACCGCCACTCCGCCGATGCGCCGGCTCTCGGTGGAACAACTGATGACGGCCGACCCATTGACGATCGTCGTCTCGGAGGAAGAAGATCGCGCTCTGCTCAATCAGTTCTTGGAGAAGGCCTACTTGGAATGGACGGATCAACCGCATCATCTGTTGGCCGGACAGACGCCCCGGCACGCGGCGGCGGTACCGGCTCTGAAGGCCCAGGTGAGCGCGTTGATCGACGACATGGAGCGGCATGATCCGGGGGTCCATCGCACGGGGAAGCCGGCCTATTCCTACAACCGCCTTCGCGCCCATGTAGGGCTGGATGAGGTACCGGAGTGATCACCAGACCGCCTTTGGCGATGATGGAACCGTCCGGCTCCCGCTCCGCAAAACCACCGGCCAAGCCCAACATTCTGAAAACGCTCCTGACCATTCAGCAGGCAAACGGTCACGTCCCGATCGATTCGGTTCCTCACATCGCCCACAGCTTGGGAGTGACGGAGGCGGATGTGGCCGGTGTGCTGTCCTATTATCCCGATCTCAGGACCAATGCGCCGGGTCGCCATGTGGTCCGTGTCTGCATGGGGGAATCCTGCATAGCCAACCACTGTGATCGCGTGCTGCAGGCGGTCGACGAATATGTCGGGCACCTGAACTGCGAGCCGGGCCGGGCACTCCGTTATACCGTCGAGAAAACCTCCTGCATGGGAAACTGCGCCTTGTCCCCGACCGTCTCCATTGACGACGACGTCCATGGCCGCGTAACGCCGGGGAATATCGCAACGCTGCTGGAACCCTATCGATGACCATCGCCAGGCTCTACCTTTCCAACGATACTTCCTCGAAGGCCGCCGGGGCCGACCGCCTTGCCGAGTTGCTCGAAGCGCGGCCGGACGTCCAGCTCGTGCGGACCTCGTCGCGCGGTGCCTTCTATCTGGAGCCGATGATCGAACGGGATGGACCGAACGGCCGTCTTGTCTGGCCCCGCGTCACTGCCGGCGACCTGACGAGCCTATTAGAGGGGCGAGGGGGAAAGCCGATCGATGAAATCCCGTATCTGGCGCAACAAACCCGCGCGACCTTTTCTAACTTCGGCATCACGGAACCCTTGGCGCTCGACGAATATCAAGCGCGCGGCGGATTCAAGGGGCTCGAAGCGGCCATGGCCTTGGCGCCGGAGTCGATCGTTCAAGAGCTCAGAATCTCTCAATTGCGTGGACGGGGCGGGGCGGCGTTCCCCGTGTGGAACAAGTGGGAGGCGGCCAGGCAGGCCGATGCAGAAGAGAAATATATCGTGGTGAACGCCGATGAGGGCGATGCCGGCACCTACTGCGATCGCATGATTCTGGAAGGCGATCCCTTTCGGCTGATCGAAGGAGTCTTGATCTGCGCCCATACGATCGGGGCGACGAAGGGCTACATCTATTGCCGCCAGGAGTACCCGGCGGCGGCCCGGACCGTCCGAACCGCGATTCAGAAAGCCGACGAAGCCGAATTGCTCGAGGTGGACGGGCGTACATTCTCGATCGAGGTGATTTCGGGCGCCGGTTCTTACGTCTGCGGCGAAGAAACGGCGCTCTTGGAATCGCTGGAAGGTCGCCGAGGGGTCGTGCGGGCCAAACCGCCGTACCCTGCCGTTTCGGGTTTGTTCGGTCGACCGACCGTGGTCAGCAACGTCCTCACGTTCGCCACTGTGCCCAATATCCTCGCGCGGGGAGGGGCCTGGCATGCGTCCCTGGGAACGGAACGGTCTCGCGGGACGATCCCGCTTCAAATCGGCGGGCGCGTGAAACAGCCGGGGCTCGTCGAAATTCCATTCGGCATGACGTTGCGGCAGGTGCTCGAGAAGTTCGGCGGAGGGATGGCGGACGGCGCGACGTTCAAAGCCGTGCAGGTCGGGGGGCCGTTGGGGAGCCTGTTTCCGGAATCCCGGCTGGATATTCCAATTTGCTATGACGCCTTCTCCGACGCAGGAGCGATCTTAGGCCATGGAGGCATCGTGGTGTATGACGACCGCACCGAGATGGTGGCGCTCGCACGGCACTTTATGGCGTTCACCGCCGAGGAGTCCTGCGGGAAGTGCACACCCTGCCGGATCGGGTCCGTCCGCGCCCGAGAGGTCCTCGATGCGATCCTGGGCGGGCGTGGCTCCCAGGAAGACCTGGCCCTGCTCGCCGACTTGGGAGACACGATGAAGGCCACGAGCCTCTGTGCGCTCGGTGGACGGGCTCCCTATCCGGTCATGACGGCGATCGAACATTTTTCCGAGGAGTTCACTCGGCGGCTGCCAGGTTGACAGGCAAGAAGGCTTACAGATTACTTGGGACACGTTGCCGGCGTAGAAACCTCTCAGTTCGCCGGCAGAAATCACCATGCAGATTACCATTGACGGTCAAACCATCCGGGCTGAACCCGGCGACACGATTCTTCAGGCGGCCCGGCGGGCCGGCATTCCGATCCCCGGACTCTGCGCGTCCGATCACCTCGCTCCTTTCGGGTCCTGCCGCCTTTGCATCTGCGAGATAGAAGGACGGGCGGGCACTCCTGCCTCCTGCACCACGCCGGCGCAGGAGGGGATGCGCGTCGTCACAGCCGGCGAGCGGCTGCAACGGCACCGCCGAAATCTCGTCGAGCTGTATCTGTCAGAGCAGGCGGAAGGGAATCCTCCGCCTGCGATCCTGGCGGAACTGGCCCGATCGCTTGGCTTGCAATCGGTCCGCTATCGACAACCGGAGCGACGCACCGTTTACGTCGACCGCTCGAATCCGTTCTTCTCCTTTCGGAACGACCTCTGCGTCTCCTGCGCTCGCTGCGTGCGGGCCTGCAGCGAAATCCAGGGGACGAATGCCTTGACGATGACAGGACGCGGGTTTTGGACCTTTCCGGTCGCGGGAGCGGCCTCGCTCATCGGATCTGATGAGGGATTCGTTTCGTCGAACTGCGTCTCTTGCGGGGCCTGCGTCAAAGAGTGCCCGACCGGGGCGTTGCAGGAAAGATCGACGCTTGAAAATGGATTCCCGACCGAGTTCGTCCGGACGACCTGCGGCTATTGCGGGGTCGGCTGCGCGCTCAATGCGGGGACTCGTGACGGAACCGTCGTCCAGATGGCGCCGGCGGACGACGGACCGTCGAACCTCGGCCATGCCTGCATGAAGGGCCGCTTTGGATGGACCTATATCACGTCCGCCGACCGGGTGAGGACACCCTTAGTGCGCGATGGAGACGGCTGGAAACGGGTGTCCTGGAGCGACGCGCTAGACCGTCTCGCAGGGGAGTTCTCCCGGATCAAATCGCAGCACGGGCCGAACGCTCTGGCGACCATCTCCTCAAGCCGCGGGACGAACGAAGAGAATTATCTGTTCGGAAAATTCATGCGCTGTGTGATCGGCACCAATCACGTCGACAACTGCGCCCGTGTCTGCCACAGTGCGACCGTCACCGGCATGATGGAAACATTGGGGGCTTCCGCCGCTACCAATTCGATCGAAGATATCGATCGCGCCAAGCTGATCATGGTGATCGGTGCGAATCCGACCGAGTCACATCCGGTCGTAGGGGCCAGGATCAAACGTGCGCTCCGGCAAGGCGTCCCGTTGATCGTAATCGATCCTCGCCGGACGGAACTCGCACGGCTGGCCGATCTGCACCTGCAGCTCGAACCGGGCACCAATGTCGCGTTGTTGAACGGGCTGGGTCATGTCATCGTGCACGAAGCGCTCGTCGACTACGGCTTCACCAGCGCCAGAACGGAGGGACTGGAGGAGTGGATGAAAACCGTCGCGGATTGCACGCCCGAGCGGACACAACGGATCACCGGCGTGCCCGCCCATATGATTCGCGAGGCGGCCAGGAGCTACGCGACGAGCGGCGCATCGCTCTGCGTGCACGGACTCGGCATGACGGAGCATCGATGGGGCAGCCACGGCGTGATGGCGCTTGTAAATCTGGCGCTGGCGACGGGGAACATCGGGAAACCAGGGACGGGGATCAATCCGCTACGCGGACAGAACAACGTCCAAGGCGCATCGGATGTCGGTTGCCTGCCGACTCATTTTGCGGGGTACCAAGCACTCGACGATCCGAAACTGGCGACGCTCCATCGACAGATTACCGGACGCCCTTTGCCTTCAGAGCGTGGAATGAAGACGCCCGACATGTGGGATGCCGCATTGGAGGGGCGCCTGAAGGGCCTCTGGATCATCGGCTATGATGTGGCGCAGACTGACCCGAACCTTAAGAAGGTACACGAGGCCCTTCGACGGGTGGAATTCCTCGTCGTCCAGGACCTCTTTATGAGCGAGACCGCCAAGTTCGCCCATCTGGTGCTGCCCGGTGCTGCTTTCCTTGAGAAGGACGGCACGTTCACCAACCTCGAACGGCGCATTCAACGAGTCAGGAAGGCCGTCGATCCGCCGGACGGCATCGTTCCTGATTGGAAAGTCGTCTGCGAGGTGGCCTCCCGCATGGGCTATCCGATGTCGTACCGACATCCCTCTGAAATCATGGACGAGATCGCTCACCTGGTGCCGCTGTTCGCCGGGGTCTCGTATGACCGATTGGAACAGCCCGCGGGATTGCAATGGCCTGTGCCCAGCCGATCCCATGACGGTACCGCCTTGATGCACGAGGAGACGTTTCCAAAGGGGAGAGCCAGATTCGTCGCGGTGGACTATCTGCCCCCCGGAGAATCGGCGAGCGAGGACTTCCCCTTCGTTCTAACGACGGGGCGGATCTTGCAACACTATAATTGCGGCGCCCAGACGAGGCGGACGCACATTCTTGATGTCGTGGATACGGACGTCCTCGAAATGCATCGGACCGACATGGAACGCCTGCGCCTTGAGGACGGAGCCATCGTTCGGCTGGTGAGCGCCCGCGGTCAGGCGTTACTTCCCGTGGCAGCCAGCGACCGAGTGCTGCCGGGGCACCTCTTCACCAGTTTTCACTTTCCTGCCTCGACCGTCAACGAGCTGCTGTCATCCAGCGCCGACGAAAGCTCCAAGTGCCCTGAGTACAAGGTGTCGGCCGTGCGTGTCGAGCCGGTTCAGCGCGAAGAGCTCGACGGCGAAGATGAAGCGGAGTTGAGGCACATGAAACGACGGTTGATCCTGTGAGACTGCAATGACCGAATCAGTTCCCGGCATAGCCATCACCACCGACGCCTATGCGCCGGCCCAGATCGCTGACCGCGTATGCAAGATCGGATTGGCGAAGGTGACCACGCCGGTGCCGACCCTGGTCGCCTTGGCCGTCTTGGCGGGAGCCTTCATCTCGCTGGGCGCGTTGTTTTACACCGTCACTGTGACCGGCAATCCCGGGGCATCGTTCGGATGGGTGCGATTGGCCGGAGGCGTCACGTTCAGCCTCGGACTTATTCTCGTCGTGGTGGGCGGGGCCGAATTGTTCACCGGCAACAATCTTATCGCGATGGCCTGGGCGACCGGCTGCGTCCGGACCGGCCATGTCGTGAATAATTGGCTCTGGGTTTATCTTGGGAACTTTGTCGGGGCGCTTGGAACGGCCGCCCTCGTCTGGCTGGCGGACGTGCCGTCGCTCGGCGACGGCGCCGTGGGCGATACGATGGTGCGCATTGCGCGCGCCAAAGTCGAACTCGATCCGCTGACCGCGTTGGCGCGCGGGATTCTCTGCAACGTGCTCGTCTGTCTCGCCGTCTGGCTGTGCATGGGCGCGCGCAGCGTAGCGGACAAGATCCTCGCCGTTCTCTTCCCCATCAGCGCCTTCGTGGCTTGCGGGTTCGAACATTCCGTCGCTAACATGTACTTTCTACCGATCGGTATCGCGCTGGCCGCAGGGAGTGCGGCGCCGATTCCGGTTTCCGGGGCATTCGCCAATCTGGCCTGGGTCACGATCGGCAATCTTCTCGGAGGAACAATTCTGGTGGCGTTGGTGTACTGGTTCGTGTATCTCAGGCGGGAACCTTCTTCATAAAGGGGTATTGGCATGAACGGCGAGTCTCGAACCATCCTGGGCATTTTGGTCGGCGGAGGACCGGCTCCGGGCATCAACAGCGTGATCAGTGCCGCGACGATCCGGAGCATTCTGGGCGGCTGTGACGTCGTCGGCATTCTTGACGGCTTCAAGTGGCTCATGGAAGGTAGCACGGGGAACGTGCGCCCGCTGTCGATCGAAGAAATCAGTCGTATCCACTTTCGCGGGGGATCCTACTTGGGCACGTCGCGGACCAATCCGACGACGAAGACCGAGCACCTCGATCGCGTCGTCTCTTCCCTGACCAGCCTCGGCGTTTCACGGTTAATCACCATTGGAGGAGACGACACGGCTTTCTCGTCGTTGAAACTGGCGGAACGGGCGGCCGGGCTTGTCCGCGTAGTGCATGTTCCGAAGACCATCGACAACGACCTTGACTTGCCGTACGGCATCCCGACGTTCGGTTTTCAGACCGCCCGGCACTTCGGGGTGGAAATCGTCAAGAATCTGATGGTCGACGCGCATACGACCGCTCGTTGGTATTTTGCCGTTACGATGGGACGAAAGGCGGGCCATCTGGCCCTCGGTATCGGCAAAGCGGCCGGCGCCACATCGACGGTGATCCCGGAAGAGTTCAGAGAACGGCCGGTGAGACTGTCGCGCCTCGTGGACCTCTTGCTCGGGACCATCATCAAACGGCTCAACGGCGGGAGAGCGGACGGCGTCATTGTTCTGGCCGAAGGTTTGGTGGAAATTCTGGATCCTCGAGATCTGGGCGGGCTCGAACAGGTCGAGCGCGATGAACACGGCCACCTCCGCCTTTCCGAGATCGACATCGGCGAAGTCCTCCGCCGTGAGGTGACGAAGGCCTTGAAGTCCCTCGGCCTGACGACGACGATCGTGTCCAAGAACGTCGGTTATGAGCTGCGCTGCGCGGACCCGATTCCCTTCGACATCGAATATACCCGGGATCTCGGGTATTGTGCGGCTCAATACCTGCTCGACGGGGGAACCGAGGCGATGGTTTCGATTCAGGACGGACGCTTCACGCCGATTTCGTTCAAGCGGATGCTCGATCCCGCTACAGGACGGGCCAAGGTACGCATGGTGGACACCGCTTCGCAGTCGTATCAGATCGCGCGCCAGTACATGATCCGCCTCAACGAGGACGATTTCGACGATCCGGCCGCGGTCGGCCGATACGCGGCGTTGACAGGTCTCTCACCGGAACGGTTCCGCCAACGATTTGGAGCGATGGCCAAAGGCTGAGGTCGAGGCTAAGGATTGCGCTCGGCTTGAACCTTCTGAAAGGGAAAGGACGACATCATGAACGTGCTCGTCGCGACCGATGGTTCAAAGTATGGGACGTGGGCCCTGCAATGGGTGGCGGAGCTGCCGTTGGCGCAGGCGCCTACTGTTAAGGTACTGCACGTGGTGGACATCGAAGCGCTTCGCGCGCCCTTCATGGTGCAGCCGGTTATCGCGGGAACGGAGCGTTACCTCAAGGAAGAGATCGCCCGTATCGAAGCCCATGCGAAAAAGACGAAACAGGAGGCGACGAAGCAGCTAAAGAACCTGCGCCTCGATGGGCGCGTCGTCATGGAACGCGGCGCCGTCTCTGCGACGATCGTCAAACAGGCCAAACGGGGAGTTCAGCTCGTGGTGATCGGATCACGAGGCTTGGACGCGCTCGATCGATTCATGCTGGGGAGCGTCTCGACGTACACGATGCACCACGCGGCATGTCCCGTGCTCGTCGTGAAGGGAGAACCGCGCCCGCTCGCCCGGGTCGTTCTGGCCATCGACGGATCGGCGCCATCAAAAAAGGCGGTTCAATATCTGTTGCGATGGATCACGCCGTGGAAGGATATTCCGGAGCAAGATCCCATCACCGTCACGGTCGTCCATGCCATGCCCTTTCTGAAGTATCCGGAACTGCGGGAAGCGGGGAAAGCGATGGTCGATGAATACTGCGGGAAACTGTCGCGCGCGGGCTTTCTGGTAGAGCCGGCGCCAAAGCTGGGGAATCCGGCCGACGAAATCTTGAACATCGCCCAGCGAGAGAAAGCCGATCTCATCATTACCGGAGCGAAAGGCTTGGGCGCGATCGGACGCTTTCTCCTCGGTAGCGTATCCACCAGGGTTGTGCAGCACTCAAGCTGCTCGGTGCTGGTCGCGCGGTAAATTTCACCCTCTTTCTCCAAAGTCACCGGCCGCTTCAGGAGCTAGCGGGCACTTCTGCCTAATCGATCATTTCCTTCTATCACTTCCCTCTAACATCTTGAAAAAGCCACAGGTGTTATTTTTTTGTCACAGATGGTTGTCACTTCATACAAGATACATTCTCTTTAATAAACAAATACTTGTATCGCACGATCATCGAAATTTGCATTGGCATATGAGTTGCTCATCGATGCAGTGGCTTTGGGAGAATTTTTGTGAGACTTCAACAGACCTTAGCGCATCAGGTCAGTTGCACAGGGGTAGGCCTTCATTCAGGGCAACCCGTCACGCTGACACTCCGACCTGCGCCTCCTGATACGGGAATCGTGTTTGTCAACCGCAACGGCCATGCTGGAGCCTCTCTCACGGCATCCGTCAAACACTTGGTGCCGACCGAACTCTGCACCGCGATCAGCGGCAACGGGTTTCAGGTGAAGACCATCGAGCATGTATTGGCTGCCCTAGCGGGTTTGAACGTCGACAATGCCTTCGTCGATATCGATGCCGGTGAGGCGCCGGTGATG